>JBIKNE010000032.1:0-10326 GCA_044358855.1 Bacteriovoracaceae bacterium
GCGAGGGGACTTATGCAGCTAACTGAAAAAACAACTCGGGAAGCCAGAGATTACAAGCTTAGAGAATATCGAGATCATTTTATTAATCTAGATTACGAAGAACTATGGGACCCCAATAAAAATATTGCTTTTGGAGTTCGGCATATCTTTAGAAAGAGAGAAACCGCTAAGTGGAGATTAAAAAGAGAGCCTACTTGGTTTGAGGTCTTGATGGACTATAAAGGTATGCTTAAAAGTAAAAGTGCCGACTCAAAAAAAGTGAGAGAGAGACTTACTAAGTTTTTAAATGCACTAGATTCGGAAATCCCATGAAAATAGTATTTACTTTTTTAAGTCTTTTACTGCCTTTTCATTTGTTGTCATTCGATCAAAATCAAATAGATAAACTTTATGAATGCTTTCATATTAAGAATATTAAAATCAACTTAGAATATGATCGAATACAATGGTCACCTCGAGATAGGCTTCAGAACGTATGTAGTTTTAGCTTTCATGTAACTCACAACGGAGTTTATAGTATCTATCTCACAAGAAGATGGCGCTCTCCAGCTTATTGCAAAAAATTTATCAATGAATGGAAATTATTCGAAAATGATGACCGGAAAGTTTGTATTGCTGGATACATTTCTTATCCTGAAAAAAAGAAAGTTAATGGCCAAGAAATTTTAGAAGCGATTGGTTATTGGGAGGTTGTCAAAAGTGGAACTTGGTGTCACACGTATTTTGTAGGAAACTGCAAAGGCTTTAAGCACTCATCAGAGTCATTTTGAAAACAGAATTTCATCTCTGAAAAATTCATCACATCAATTCACATAAATAAGAAAACCCAGCTTGAGTTGTTATACACAAGCTGGGCTCTTCTATGATCGCCAATGACGGCGACCTTGAACTGGCTTAAGTAAGAATAGCGTTTACATGTAGACTAAAAAGATTGCCTATCAATAGTCACAGGCGTCCTCAGTTAAAATTAGAGTTCTCACGCTTTAAAATTAACAAAGGATTTCCTGTGACTGAAAAACAGTATCTCATTTCTCGAAAGTTGAACGTACTAGATTTTGCTGACCAGATGAAAAATATCTCAGAGGCCTGTCGTCGCCTCGGAGTTTCACGACAACATTACTACGATATTAAGAATACTCTCGCTGAAGAAGGCGTTGAAGGTTTGATGGAGAAAACACGTAAAGTTGCTCGCATCAGAAATCGTCTCGCCCCTGAAATTGAAGATGCCATCCTGGAATACAGCCTCCATGAGCCGACCCATGGCCAGAAACGTGTGGCCAATGAACTCAACCGCAAACACAACTGGAAAATCTCTGATGGTGGCGTCCGATCCGTCTGGCTTCGTCATGGCATTGAGGTCAAATCTCTCCGTTTAAAGCGTTTGGAGAAGTGGTCAGCTGAAACCAATGGCATTCTCACTGAGTCTCAAATAAAGGCTCTTGAAGAGCAAAAAGAAGAGAAGCAAGCTTACGGTGAAATTGAGACTCATCATTCTGGTTTTTTACTCGCTCAAGATTCTTACTATGTTGGCTACATTAAAGGAGTTGGGAAAAACTATCAGCAGACGGGTATTGATACTTATTCAAACGTTGGGTTTGCGAAGATTTACTCTGATAAGACTGCAACGGCAGCAGCCGAATTCTTAAACTCGAAAGTTCTACCTTTCTTTGATGAACATCGACTCTCTGTTCTTCGTGTTCTCACGGATCGTGGAACAGAATACTGTGGTCGGCCTGAAACTCACCACTACCAGCTCTTTTTATACTTGAATGACATTGAACATTCTAAAACCAAGGCCCGTCATCCTCAGACCAACGGTTCCTGCGAAAAACTCAACCAAACGATCCAGGAAGAGTTTTATTCAGTGGCCTTCAGGAAGAAGCTCTACACATCAATCGAAGAGATGCAGAAGGATCTCGACGATTACATGAGACATTACAACATGGAGAGAACAAACCAAGGCAAGCGGTGCCAGGGTCGAACTCCGTATGAAACTTTTGTAGAGGGAAAGAAAATTTATCAACAAATGGTTTTTGAAGGAGGTAAAGAAAAAGAAGTTCCCATCCGAAGATGGGAACCAGAAGTTGAAACAGAAAATTTACATTAGATTTTTGTTTTGACTGAGGACGCCGTGTAAACGCTTTTAGTTACTACTGCACTTGAACATAAGGAAATTCATGGAGGAGTTGCTAAGGGTTCTTACTCTTATCATCATCTTGTTACAGCTCGCTGTAATGTTGAAGATGATTTGATTCGGATTTGGGGAAGGGAGCGCCACTCCCTTCCCACCTTTTCAACTTTCCACAATCCTATTCTATATATCTTTTAAAATTCAGCGCAAGCATTTTGAACAAAACTGAATAACGCGCAACGATTAAGCTCAAATATCCTAAAAGTATCCTAAAAGTACCCTGACAGCTTTTGGCGATTAGCCGGCAGTTGGATCGAGCTCTGGTTCACCCATCTTCACACTCAAATTGCCGGTGCGATCTTCTTTACCACCCAAGCGGCCACCGCTATTGATGGCAAAAACATTACTACCGGCAAACTTCACTGAGTGACGGTTGCCATGAATGAGTTGGCGATCACCGCGCTCTTCTTCTTCTTTGCAGTGGATACAAAGAGTCGCTGTGGGACGTGCACTTAAACGTGAGATACCAATTTCCGCACCACAGTCCTCACACTCTCCAAACTGACCTGCTTGAATTTTATCAAGCGCATATTTAACTTTCTTAAGATAGACCGAGTTGCGCGACTTCAAGCGCAGATCCATCTGCTGTTGTTTTTCCTGGGTGAAAGTATCGATCTCATCACCACCAATGATTTCAGTGAGGACGTTCTCGGTAACAAACTCTGCGCCCAAGATATTGAGGAACATTGTCTTGAAACCTTCGATCTGTGACTTCTCCATAACAACTCCTTCTTTTTCCATCATGCCCAAATCCTTCTGGGCCTTTTGTTTTCCCCTACCAATCCTTGGCGGGGGCCAATCCTTTGGGAAGCTTCGGTGGAGATCCCTCTCCTGGAGTGTCTCATCCATGAGACCCCCTCAGCTTCGTGCCAACACTAGAGCATGAACGATGCCAAGTTTGGCCGTGTGGAAAAACTAGGAGTTAGTAATAACGCAGGTGCCAAATAGGCCTTATTCGGGCCAAAGAGACACTGGGTCAGGGACAAAAAGGTCTAACCAAAAATGACTTAAAGTGAGGAATTCTAAGATGTTAGAAGTCGTTTGATTAAGATGCAGCTCTTTTCACAACCAAATTCACACCAAGAATAAGAGCAACCCTGGCGATAAAATCCAAACTCACTTCACTCACTACGCCTGATTCCAAGCGAGCAATGGCCGGCTGCTTGGTATGGCATAGTTTTGCTAAAACAGTCTGCGAGAGCCCCTGGGCCTTACGGGCTTTGATCAATTTTTCGATCATAAGTTTTTTTTGCCTTATAAGCTCCATCTCAACATCACTAAGGCCTAAAAATGCACCAAACTCTTTAGCACTTTTGAATTTAATATTTTTTTTCATGCAATCCCCTTCAAACGTTGCTTTAGTAATCGAATAGTCTGTTGCTGCATTTTTTGCGATTTTTTTACAGCAGCATGAATTACGTAGATCGCTTCTTTGACCCTTATTACGTAGAAAACCCGCAACTCACCCGACACGCCGGATAACCTAAGTTCATTTAATCCAGGTGCAATACTTGCAAGTGATCTGGAAATTGGCATTTCTAGCTTTTCCATTTGAGAGATCTTCAAAGAGTGAATAGATGTCTTCCGCAAACTCTTTAGGACATCTCCGCAGTTCTTTTTGTGCCTGCTTGAGTACAACGATCTCCACAGCTACTCCTATTAATATAACGTATTCGTTATATTTTGTAAATCATATTCAGATTGAGTTGCTGCAAACGCGTAACCAACAAAGTGCAAGCTTAGATAGTCAAAATTATTGAGATTAATTTTTTGGTGAGGGAAATAATTCCCCGGCTTGAGGAAATTTTTGGACTAGCTAAGCTGAGTGAGATTTTCCTGAAAGCCTTGATACATTTTCGCGAAGGAGAATCCGCGTTTAATCACTTCGTCGCGCACGCCGAGACCACGTAATAAGAAACGAGTGAGATTGGTCAGACGCTCACGCTCTGTCTCCCAACTCACCATCAGGTGAGGACGAGAGGCCTCGGTTAGAGCAAGCGAGAGCATCTGACCAAACGCCAGCCACAAAGTTTCGTCGGAGACCTCTTCTGTATGAAGGTCTCCGGCGGAACATGCGGCCTCATAAGACATCATCCACCACGGCAGGAGGGTGTGGGCGAAATGCTCTTGGTGAAAACGCAATGGTCCTTCGGTTTCGAAGAGACCGTGACCCAAGAGCCGCAGGATTTGCGGATGCCGTGGCACTGACTCCAAAGAGCCAGGACGACGTCCGAGGGTAATTCCCCAAACCAACATGCCGGTGATGAACAAGAAGTGACCAGTCGAAGGCGTGGGCCCTCGAACAAAAGACTCCCAGGCATGGAAAGGAAAGCGATGAAGACGCTTAACTTCCATCCAAAGATCATCCTTTGATTGGAAATGTCGATAAAGTATAGGTTCAGTGATGAGCAGTCGCTGCGAGAGTTCGCGAGTAGTAACTCCAAAATATCCGCGCTCAGCGAACATCTGTGAAGCTATCTCTAAAATCTGTGAACGCCGGTCCTCGGCCTTCATACGGATCTTCTGTGTCATTCTCTTCCTTGAGGCGACTTACTTTTGATTAGTATAAGCTAACTTCAGAGTTTTGGAGGGAATTTTTTGCCTGAGTTAGTAAGCGCTAACTAACATTCCCAACTTTTTTCATCCGGTACTAAAGTTAAGTCCCCATATTTCCGATAAGCATCCATGGGCCAGAATCTGACACAACTCTGCCGGGAAGAATGTTTGCGACTATTACGCGAACTGCCACGCCATTCACAACCCAAAATTATTTTGCACACACTCAAAGCTAACGTTCATGCTTTGGGTTTAGTTCAACTTGCCAAAGAAATTCATTTGGTAGAAGAAAAGAAAGTCCCAGTTAAAGACCTACCGCTTGAGCGTTGGAACAATGAAGTAAAAAAACTTCACCCTCGTGAGAAAAGCTGGGAAGAAACGTTGATGATGCTCGCCCGTGAGAATGAGAAAACACTCACTCTTCATTGGCATGGTCCACACCTAGAAGAACTCTCCTCGATCGTGCTCCATCTCGCTCGCAACACCATTGCTCACGGTCAGAAAAAAGACCTAAGCTTGTGGGTAACAGTTAAGCAACGCAATGATCGTTGGCATGTGCAAGTGCGCGACGATGCCGGTGGTATGCATTCACATTCACGCGAAAGTGATCTCTTTGCTGGCCGTGGTGAAGGCTTGAACTATGTTAGAGAAACGCTAAAACTTTGGGGCGGCACCTGCGGAATTTTATCTAACCCGGGCCAAGGTGTAACGGTAACTCTCCAATTTCCGATGCAAGCGCAAATGCCGCTTAAGAAAACCGCCTAATTCACTTCGTTGCCAGTCGCTCTCTCCCCGTGATGAGATAAGGTAATTCTTTTCTCAAGGAGTGAGAGATGTATCAAATAACCCGTAAATTCTTACTACCCCTTCTCGTCTTATTCACAGTTGTACAAAGTAGCGCGGTAGAAGCCCCTTACACCGACAGTACTAATCTCGTGGTTTTCGGTGATTCAGGAAAAGATAATCAAGGTCAACTTGATGTCAGCATGGCGATGCAGGAATTTTGCACACGCGAGAAATGTGACTACGGGGCACTCGTGGGGGATGTGGTTTATCCCACAGGCGTGAAAAGTGCCAAGGATCCAATTCTTGAGACGATGTTTGATAAGTACTACAACCCACTCAACATCCCTTTCATTATTTCACTGGGAAATCATGACTACGGTAAGCTGACTTTGCAATGGAAGCGCGGTTATTACCACAAGCTTCACGCGCAAAAAAATCCGAACTACCTTTTCCCGCACTACTACTACGTTCACGAAACGCCGGAAGCTGTTATTGCCGTCCTTGATACCACTCGCTTGATGTGGATTCGTAGTTACACTGCTCAAAGGAAAATGGTTCAGGCCGCTTACAAACGTGCGCAGGAAACCGGTAAATGGTTCTTTGTGCAAGGACACCACCCTTATCTCTCGAATGGTAAGCATGGTAACGCCGGCTACTATGAACAGTTCCCTCTGCCTTTCTTCGCATCTGGCCGAATCGTAAAAAAATTCTTTGATCGTTATGTCTGCGGCAAAGCTCACTTCTATCTAGCTGGCCACGACCACAGCTTGCAGCTTATGAATGGCGTCCAGGCAGGTTGTGAAACTCAACTTATCGTTTCTGGCTCTGGTGCTAGCTCAACGAAACTCTATACGCGTAACTTCGTAGAATTTGAAAGCCTTGAGATGGGCTTCTTCCACGTTTCGATCGAAGCGCAAAATGTTCATGTAAAAGCTGTTAACAGCAATGCAGAAGTAATGTTCGAAAAGTCTTACGCTAAAACTCGCTAATCAACTTATCTGATCGGTAGGAAGAAATTCTTATCGATCAGTTTCTTCGTAAAACAACCTTTCCAATATATTTGCCAGTTGAATCGAAGTATCGACCTAAAAATCGATCCGATTTTTTAATGTTCAAATGAATAAAATCGCCTGGAGCTGGCTCAATATAGATCTCATCTTTTTTCCCATGAATTAACTTTAGAGAATTATTCCCACCAGTTCCACGCTTATTGGAATAGAGCTTTCCACTTGGATCATAAATAAGAATTTCTACTTCCCCTTCAAGACTATTTTTATCACCCACCACAAAATTCACATTCATGACGATACGATCTTCTCTGCCTTTATTTTTTCCTTCATGACTAAGAATTCCAGTGTAACTGCCATTTATCCGACGAATCTGTGGACTCATTTTGCGAGCGTAAGGCGCTTTGGCATAATTCACCAGATTCTGTACAGACTTCTGCGCAGGAAGACTCGCCTCTGCATTTTTGACTTCTGCTTTTGCCATCGTCAACTTTGCTAATTCAGCTTGCTCAGCTGCCGTAACAACTTCTTGCGGGGCTATTTCTTTCACAATCGGCTCACCTAAATTAGCTACGGGCGCATCTCCACTCACCCGATTGGCCAGACTCGCGAGAAACAAGACAACGGCTTTGCCGTAATACTCTTCAGCGGCTTTGAGTTGTTCTTCGCGAGGAAGCTCACTGATTTGATCAGCGCCTTTTTGGGCCCACACTCGTGACTCTTCCGCTTTTTGCGCCTCAGGAGTTGTGCGAAACATCGCCGAGCCTAAGACTCCGATGATAAAACCAAATACGAGAAGTCCCCAGGTTTTCATATGTATTTCTCGCTTTTAGATTTAGAAAGTACGATTTCGCCCTTCTCTTTCATTTTTAAAACCACATCCATAATTCTGCGCTGAGCTTCCATCACTTCGTTCAATGGTTTAGGTTTGCCCTTTAAGAGCTCATCTACATCGGCGCGATTATTTTTTGAGAGAAGACTTAAAATATGATTTTTCACTTCTAGTGAAGATCCTCTAAGCGCGAGTCCCCAATCATTGATATGAGTCTCTGGCCAGAGCTTGGCCATCATGGCGATGGTCAAATACTGAAGATCATCAAAGGTGGTGAGACTGGCTTTCAAACGAATCGCCATCTCCGGATCCTGGCGGGCGATATCCGAGAGAATATTTTGTTGTTGAGCAAGATCGAGGTGCTGGAGCATCTCAAGGGCGGCCTTGAATCCATCGATTTTTTTTCCGCCTGCCATGCTTATGCTCCTAGGTACTGATGCTTTTGATTTAAGTGATTCTTCACGTAATCACCCACCGCCGCTTCAAGTCCCATGAACTTAAATTTCGGCAGCGCTTTTTTGAGTTTCGCCATATCGGCCTCAGTAAAATACTGGTACTGAGCGCGCAGATTTTCCGGCATCTCGATGTATCTAATATTGGGCTGAAGGCCCAATCCATTAAAGGTAGCGCGCGCAAGATCAGCAAAGGTGCGGGCCTCACCGGTGCCGAGATTATAAATCCCTGACAAAGATTTTTTCTTCTTACCAGCGTTCATTAGTTCAACCATGGCACGGCAAACATCTTTGACGTACACGAAGTCACGCTTCTGCCCGCCATCGACAAAACCCGTGCGATGAGACTTAAAGAGCTTCACTTCGCCCTCACTTTGGATTTGCTTGAAGCCGTGATAAACCACCGAGCTCATTTTGCCTTTGTGGTATTCATTGGGCCCAAAGACGTTGAAGAACTTCACACCAAACCAGCACGGTGGAGTTTTGGTTTGCTGGAGCACCCACTGGTCACTCAATTGTTTGGACCAGCCATACTTGTTCAAAGGTTTGAGCTCAGGAATTTTTTTATGATCATCTTTGTAGCCTTGCTCTCCGTCACCATAAGTGGCGGCCGAACTGGCATAAACAAAGGGGACTTTTTTCTTGGTGCAAACTTCAAATAATAAATTGGTGTAGAGCGTGTTGTTATCAAAAAGAAAATCCATATTGGTCTCGGTGGTGTCCGAGCAAGCGCCCATATGGAAAACGCCTTTGATCCCCTGAGGTTTTGTCCAAACCGGGTGATCCCACAGCTCTTCGGGCAAAATAATTCCACTAAATTTGAGGTCTCTGAGGTTGAGCCACTTGTCTCCAGACTCCATGCGGTCCACTAAGAGGAGGTCAGTTATGCCCAACTGATTGAAATGCCATACCAATACACTTCCAATAAACCCTGCTGCGCCCGTGATGATGTACATGAAATGATCCTCTTTTATGTCTATCATCCTAGCTCATTTGAGCTTTAAAAAAAGGCCATTTTTCAGTATAACCTCGCCTACTTAACATTATGCTTCAAGGATAACGCCCATGAATGTCGACGGATGGAAGATTGAAGAGTCATTTCGAAACACTTTTGCCATGGGTTTTAAGGTGACGGCACAGCTTCATTCAGAGAAAAGCGAATACCAACAGATCGACGTCGTTGAAACCGACGCAGTGGGACGCCTTTTGCTTCTTGATGGCAAAACGATGGTTTCAGACAAAGACGAGTTCGTTTATCACGAAGTCGTTTCCCACATCCCGTATATGGTTTCACGCCAGTGCAAAAACGTTTTGATTATTGGTGGTGGTGATGGCGGTGTGGTTCGTGAGTTTGTAAAACACAAAGACATTCAGCGCATCGACCTGGTTGAGATCGATGAGCGTGTGATCGAAGTTTCTAAAAAATTCTTCCCTGATTGCACCTCAGGTCTGTCAGACCCACGTGTCCGCGTGTTGTGCCAAGACGGTTTTGCTTTCATTAAAAAAGCTAAAAAAGAATACGACATCATCGTGATTGATTCGACTGATCCGGTAGATTTCGCGACGGCCCTTTTCACTGATACTTTCTATCAAGACGTTTACAACGCATTGACGGATGAAGGCATCATGTTGAATCAGACTGAAAATCCATTCTTAGACGAGTGGGGCGTAAAAGATATCTACAACAATATGAGAAAGATTTTTCCCATCGTAAAATCTTTCACTGCTCCGATGTTGGTTTATCCAGGCGTGTTCTGGACGTGGGGCTTCTCTTCAAAGAAATTCTCTCCTACCGATATCAATCCAGCTCGCATCAGCTCAATGAGTTCGATTGAGCGCAACCTTAAGTGGTACAATATGGACTGGCATCGCGGAGCTTTCAGTATTTCTAACTTCCATAAAAAGACCATTGGTCAGGAGTAGTTATGGAGCAAAAACTTATTCGAGAAATCGAAGGACTTGAGACCGCTCGCCCGTTTATCGGCACACAGTATGCTCAAGCGATTTTCTCTAACACCACCCATCTTTTGGGCTTCTGTTTTGATGGCACCACGAGCTTTCGTCCCGGTGCCCGTTTCGGACCAGGCGCGCTTCGTGAAGCTTCTTATGGTCTTGAAGACTATTCGCCTTACCTTGATAAGGACACCCAAGACTATAACTTCGTCACCATGGGTGATCTGCCGGTCTATCCGTCAAAGTGGCACATCACCAATGAATTCTTCATGGAGATGACGAAGAATCTTGATTTCAAAAAAGATAAAATCAAGTTCATCGTTTTAGGTGGCGAGCATTCTATTTCATACGGCCCCATCGTGCGCTATCTTGAGCAGTATCCGGATATGGTGCTCTTGCATTTAGATGCTCACGCCGATCTTCGTGATGGATATCTTGAAGAGAAGTACTCACACGCTTCGATTATTCGTCGTGTACTGGATCACTTCACCGACAAGAACACCCTTATTCAGTACGGCATCCGTTCAAGCCCACGTGAAGAGTTTAACT
>JBIKNE010000149.1:0-5880 GCA_044358855.1 Bacteriovoracaceae bacterium
GAGGCGATTCCAGATTCTCGCCCGATTTATCTCACACTTGATTTGGATTTCTTTGATCCGGCCTATATGCCAGGTACCGGAACACCTGAATCGGGCGGCGAAGACTTCCACGGCTTCATGAAGATCTTGAAGATTTTGAATCGAAAAAACTTCATCGGCGCTGATATCACCGAGCTTGCTCCGATGCTGGATGCCACCAACAACTCAGCTTGTATGGCCTCGAAAGTTTGCCGGGAAATTATGCTGGCTCTTCAGAAGTAATTTTAAGCTCTGAACCGTGGTCTTTGTGAAGACAGAGACCACGGAATTTCATAGGCTTAAGGATTAAATTCTGTCTTGTGTGAACTGTTCATTTTCAAAATATCTCATTCGTGATTTATGTCTCCTCTACTCCAAATAGGTGAGATTTATGCAAAAAGTCATGTGGCTAGGCCTATGTATTTTAACGTTTGTTTCTACCGCATTTGCTCAGCGCCCGATTTATCAAAAAGCCTCTGTCTATTGGCTCAATAACTCTGCCCATTCTTATGAGGTTCAAGGTCAAAACGATCTTAAAACTTACTACCTTAAATCAAGCGCAGATTTGCGCGACAACTTCCCAAGTAATAAAGAAATTCGTATCGACGAGACGTTAAATCATCCGCGCACACGCACGCAGTCGCCGATGTTTGATGCTCTCTTCGCACTGGCAGTGCAAGAGATGCAGACGTCTTCTGTAAGCAGAATTTTTGATCATGCTTTCGAAGACACCGCCTGTAACTGTTTTGAAACGGGTGAGAAGTGGCGCTACGTATGGACGCGCGATACCGCTTACGCAACAGAACTTGGTCTATCCGCGCTTGATCCAGTTCGCTCGATGAATTCGCTGCTGTTTAAAATTTCTCGCGAGCGTAATGGCGATGGCCGCGAGCAAATCGTGCAAGATACGGGCACAGGTGGTAGCTGGCCCGTGAGTACTGATCGAGTGATTTGGGCGATTGGGGCCGAAGAAACACTCAAGCATCTGCCATTTGAATCTGAAGTTTATAAGAGCTTTATGGAGCGCACCTTTCATGCACTTAAAAACACAGTGATGATCGATCGCTTTGCAATTTTTGATTCAGCTGATGGTCTCTACACCGGCGAGCAATCTTTCCTCGATTGGCGTGAGCAAAGCTACCCTGCATGGACGGCACCTAAGGTCGTGCATATCGGTATGTCGAAGGCACTTTCAACCAACGTCGCTCATTATATGGCGCTCGTGCGATTGAGTGAGCTGGCGTTTGAGATGGGTGATATTGATACCCAAGACAAGGCACAAACTTGGGCGCGCGAACTGAAACTTGCGATTAATAAGCATTTCTGGGACGGAGAATCTTTCCGCTCAATCAAGACGACCTTCCTCGATCAGCGCGCGGTTAAATACTATGACCTGTTGGGTGTGAGTCTTACCATCTTGAGTGGTGTCGCCTCTCCTGAGCAGGCACGCTCGGCTTTGAATCACTATCCCCAAACCATGGTGGGACCACCGGTCATCTGGCCTCAGCGCCCAGATATTCCGGTTTATCATAACCGTGCCATCTGGCCTTTTGTGACTGCCTACGCTCTTAAGGCCGCGAAGAAGATTCAAGACCCTGCACTCATCTCGGCGTTCACCCGCTCACAAATTTTGGGCCCTGCTCTTAATTTGAGCCATATGGAAAACTACGAATTCACAACGCTTAAGGCCTGGTATGATGATGGATCACTTTCTGGTCCGGTGGTGAATTCTCGTCGCCAACTCTGGTCAGTGGCCGGCCATTTATCACTGGTACTCGATGTAGTCTTTGGTAAAGAAGTGAAGCGTGATGCGATTAAATTTAATCCCTCTCTCACTTATGCATTAAGAAAAGAGCTCTTTCCTGACTCACAAAAGCTAGAACTTAAAAATTTCAAGTTCCAAAACAAGCTGATCAATCTCACAGTTCAATTGCCTAAATTAACGGCCCTTCCTTCTGGCGCCAGTGATGCTCTCTATGTTGTCCAGAAAATCACCTTGAATGGTCAGAATGTCCGTCTGCAAGATTGGATGAAGACCTCAGATCTTTTGGATCGCAATGAATTGCAAATTACGTTAGGGAATGCGGTTCAGTTCCAAAAAGCTAATTACACACAAATCAAAATGCCCGCCAATCTTCTAAAGATGAGCGAAGCTGAGCGTCCCTATTTCTTTGCTCCTAAAACTCCTGACCTTTCACCTATTGGTCTCAGTGACAACAGTCCCCTCTTAACTTTTCAGTCAAATGAAAACCATGCGGTGGAATTTCATATTTATAAAGACGGCCAGCTGCTTGCAAAGACGCACAACACTCACTATCTCGATCGCGGACATTCTTTGCGTGAAACAGCTTGTTATACCGTCGTCGCCAATTACGAGAAGTCGAATAATGAATCTTTCCCTTCAGAACCTTTCTGCTTCTGGCCTACGGAAGCCGTTCAGCACTATCCGGTGAAGAGCTCTCATTTGCGCACTATTGGAGTGGCCAGCACTTCAACGCAAAATGGACGCCCTCACTTAACTGACTGGGGATATCCAGATCAGAAAGTCATGTTGGAGCGCCTGCGTCCCAATCGCGATGGTAGATTCGCCCTACAGGTTGATTACAGTAACGTCGACAACATCAATTCTGGTGTGAGCTGTGGTGTTAAAAAGATCTCAGTTTATAACGAGCAGACTGGTGCACTCTTACGCGAAGGTGTGTTGATGTTCCCCCATCACAACGTAGAGCGTTTTTGGACTGATACCAATTTCTTTGCAGTAGATCTTAAGCAAAATGCTAGCTACACCGTGGTGATTGAGGATTTCTTCAACATGTCATACTTTGAGCATTTCTCAAGCTATCGTTACCGTGGCGGCAGAACTGGCCCCAACAATCGCTTTAAACTGGCCGAAGTAAAATTGCTCTACCTCGGCCTGTAATCTATTTTAATTCAATGACAACATTCTTCTCGGAGCGCTGACTAAGCACTCCGAGATTTGTCTTGAGAACACCATTTTGCAGTTTGAACACGATCTCTTTGCCATTGAGCTTCACTGCTTTGACGTCATTGGAGACATAGACCGCCAACTGATACTCACGGCTGCCAGGCATATAATCGTAGTCGCCAGAAGTAGCGGCTAAGTTAATTTCGATATTTTTAGCCGTCTCCACTTGTGTGATGAGTGTTTCGCTAAGGCGCTTTTTCTTGTAATCAACTGTCTGACCATCGTCTTCGATCAAAGTGAAGCTCGATTTATTGATTGAAGGGAAAACAGTGATGAGTAAATCATGATTATACGACCCATCAAACATTTTACCTGAGATGTTGGAACGTTCAGAGAGCTCTTTCATCATAGGAACAATTGCACCCTGACGGGCAAACAAAGGCAGTCTAAAGATACCGCCATCATTCACTTTGATATTATAAACATATTCGCCGCCTGACTTATAGCGCTCGCCTGTATGAAGATCGATCCATTCGCCTGCTGGCAAATAGACGTTACGAGAACTCTCCCCGTAACGAGCAGAAATCGCCGCCATGAGATGTGTACCGATCATCTTCTGATTGCCCATTTTTCTAACCGCAAGATCACTGGGGAACTCAAGCGGCATAGGAGAAATAACCGGCAGACCTTCACGATAAGCACGGTGAGCGAGAGAGTAATAGTATGGCATCAACTTATAGCGTAATTTCAAATTGAAGAGATTTGATTTGAAATCACCAATCTTGCTGGGTGATGTTTCTAGTTGGTTGCTTAAATTCCAAGTATGGGCGCGTACGGGGAAATCAAATAAAGCAGCATTGGCAAACCATTGAGTGTAAAGCTCGTTAGGATCACCATCAAGAGTATCTGGTCTTCTGTGGAAGCCGCCAATGTCTGAACCAAAATAATCAATACCAGAATAGGTTACATGCATTTGTGCTTGGTAGTGCGCGGTAAGTGCTCCCATATTAGCACCGATATCTCCTGACCACATGGCGGCGCCATAACGACCCACACCGATAGTACCTGAACGAGTCATTGAGAAAGGACGGCGACGATTATTGTTATGTTCATAACCGCGCGCGATGCTCTCAATCCACTTTAAGTTATAAACATTGTGAATATCACCATGGCGATGCTTTTTGAGTTCAGGGAAACCAAAGTAGCAGCTCCCTTCATCATACATCTCTGGCTCACCCAAATCAGTCCAATGATAGCTGATGCCTAGATCATAAAGCTTTTGTCTTTTAGTGTTGTGCCAGTAAAGCCCTGCATCGGGATTCGTCCAATCAATCATGCCTCCAATTCCCCACCAAGGATTAGCAGTGAGAATTGTTGAGGCCATATTGTGACAGTTACGTGCCATGAAGCCTCGCGAATCCAGATCACGGAATTCACCTAGCCATTGCGAAATGTATGACTCTTCAATCGTCATAACTTCAACACCGCGCTCATTTTTTAAATGAGCGATGGTTTCTTTTGGATTGCCGAAATTTCGCTGATCAAATGAGAGGGTGCCGAAGCGGCTACCTGAGCGATCAACATCGCCCATATAGAAATCCCCTCCGAACCACTGGAGATCAAGGGCCACTCCATCTACTGGCATTTTATTTCCATGCATGGAATTAACTTCTTCGTAAACTTCGCCCCAGTTCTCGTAGCCAAATTCAGAGAGCCACATACCGAAGGCAGCCTTGGGTGGAACCGGAGATTTACCTGTAATCTGCATAAACTTCTGACGTAACTCTTTAACGGTATTGTCAGTGAAGATAAACCAGCGCACTTCATCACCAAAAGATTCAATCTTCCAAGGATGCTGATTCATCGACCACATTTGCTTATAAACGTTATCGTAAAAGAGCATGTAATTGCGCACGCCACTACCCTGGACGTAGAGAACTGGGAACATGGCATAACTTTGTGCTCCACCACTAAAACCACGAAGAGCATTACCTAGCGTGTTCATCCCCGGATCCCAGACGCGTCCTACCCAATCTCCATCAGCACTTCCAGGGTTTTGATAGTAAGCACCTAGGCCATAAGCATTGAGTTTATCGTTGGTGTAAACGGCAAGGCCTTTCCACGGTTGAGAGATATTATGTGGGCAAGTCGTAACGATATCCCATGACTGCTTAAGATCCACGACCGTCACACAAAGATTCTCAGGGTTCACACTCACTTCAAAATCTTCATTTTTGATTTGAGTGCCATTGGCCCGAACAGTTGTTGCAAGAGCGGGATTCTCCAAAATCATCGGAGAGGTCCAAATACGATCCTGCGCCGGACGGTTTTTTGTTAGCTCAAAATGAAGACCGCGATTTTTGAGTACTTCAATTTTAAGAAACACTTCAGATGAGGGATGCTTAAAGATGAAAGGGTTGGCCCATGCCTGGCCGATAGTTACAAATAATAGCGCAGCTAGTAGTTTCATGAGGAATCCTTGATAAATTTAGATAGAGCTGAAATATAGATTTTCAGCTCTGAGATATGAAGCGCTAAGTTAAATTGGAAGTAGCGATTGAATCTTTTACATCTTGGCCGCTCCCTGCTCTAGCAGGGATAGCCTAGGGCCGCCAAATCGAACCGTTTAGTTTAATTTCCTTATTGGCCAACTGATAAAATGTATCCCGTGTCTTCCGAATTGTCTGACGATAGCGTGCAAGACTTTGAAACTCCGTCATCAACTGGCAAGAAGGGTGCGAACCATTATAAAGACGATCGTTTTGAATTTCTTGCGCGAAATCGGTTCTGTTGATTCGAACAAGATTGATTTTAAAATCTATCTCGCACCACTCACCTTCTGCAGTAGTGACCTTAAGATTTCCTGAGTCTAAGCCTAATTCAAGCTGCCATTCCAAATTACTTGGCATGGGCATTAAACGGTTTGATGTATGCAG
>JBIKNE010000223.1:0-4549 GCA_044358855.1 Bacteriovoracaceae bacterium
TGTTGCAGCTGTATTTATTTTAATTCTTACTGCCTTTGTTATTACCGACGTCATGGCCCGTGAGCTTTTTCAAACCGGCCTTCCTTGGGCACAAAAAGCCTCCGTGCAACTGATGATTTGGGCGGGCTTTTTGGGTGCGGCACTGATGGCGCAAAAAGGTGATCACCTTCGTCCTGAAGCCGGTGACAAACTCTGGAAAGGGAAAGCAGGCCCTATCGCCGAGAGAGTCAGAAATTTTCTCGTCATGCTTTTCTGCAGCACTCTTGCTTACCACGCTGTCCTCTATGTTTTAGAGAGTAAAGAATTTGCTGAAGAGCATGTGGTATTGCAAATTCCCCTTTGGTGGTTGCAACTGGTCATCCCTTGGACATTCTTCTCCATGGCGCTTCGTTATGGTTATTTCACTTGGAAGCCACTAGTTAAAACAGAGCGGAGTCTTCACTAATGGGTGCTTCAATTTTATTTCCGATTGTGATTGCAACTGTCCTTCTCGGGTTACCTCTCTATGCTATTATGGGAGTTATCGCGAGTTTCTGTTATGTCTTTCTGGCCAGTGAGCCACTCTCGGTAGTAATCGGTGATATCTACTACGCAGCTGATAAAGAAGTACTCTTAGCGGTGCCACTTTTTGTGCTGGCGGGTCAAATCATGACCAAAGGCTCTATCTCGCGTCGCTTGATTCAAGTCGCGACAGCTTTCACTCGTCCTATTCCCGGAGGCCTGGGCCTTGCGGCGGTTCTTTCATGTTCAGTTTTTGCCGCGATAAGTGGTTCAAGTCCAGTTACATTGATTGCGATCGGATCACTCTTGTATCCCGCACTCACGCAGGCCGGCTATTCTAAGCGTTTCTCAATGGGGCTACTCGCCACGGGTGGTACTCTAGGAATCATCATTCCTCCGAGTATCCCCATGATTATTTTCGCCATTATGGCAGGCGTCTCAGTGGTGGACTTATTTAAAGCAGGTGTGGGGCCAGGTCTATTACTGATGACTCTCTTAGGTGCTTATGCCGTTTGGCGTGCGCCTAAATCTGCGCGTTCACCCCTTGATGGCAAAGAAGTGATCACTGCACTTAAGGCCGGGGTGCTGTCCCTTTTCATGCCCATTATGATCTTAGGTGGAATCTATTCTGGTTTTTTTACTGCCACTGAATCGGCGGCGATTGCTGTGCTTTACGCTCTTATCGTTGAAGTTTTCATCCATCGTGAATTCAAATTCAAACAACTCACGACCGTTGCAGTCGAAACCGCAGAAACACTTGGTCTATTATTTTTGATTCTTATCTTAGCGGTGAGTTTAAATAAATACATGACCATCGAAGAGATCCCTCAAATGTTGGTGGATCTTATCTCGCAGAATGTGAATTCAAAACTCGGTTTCTTGATACTTGTTAATATCGTGCTCTTAATCGTTGGCTGTTTTATGGATGCTATGAGTGCCATTCTGGTACTCGCGCCACTTTTAACTCCGATGGCCCAGCACTTTGGCGTTGATCCTGTGCATTTTGGTATCATCATGATTGTGAATCTTGAAATCGGTTATCTCACTCCACCCATCGGCATTAATCTATTTGTTGCTTCAGGGATGTTCAAAGAATCAATCGGTGAAGTGGTGAAGTCAGTGGCACCCTATTTGATTGTCATGTTGATTGGTCTGGCACTCATTTGTGCTATTCCTGAAATCAGCTTATTCCCTTTAAAATAAAGACAACTCACGATGGATACCACAGCGACGTTTCCACCTGATTTCTTTTTTGGTGTGTCTAATGCCGCCCACCAAGTAGAAGATCAATGTTCTGATTCATGGATGAGATTTGCGAAGCGTGGACGCATCCCAAGCTATCACTCCGTCAATTTGGCAGATGAAAAAATTCGTTTTTGGTCTCATCCAGAGATAGATTTGGATCTCGCAAAAGAGTTAGGCTGTCAGGTTTTTCGTTTGAGTTTAGCGTGGGAAAGGCTGGTTCCAGAAATGGGTGTTTGGAATGAGTCAGCGGCCATTCGCTATCGTGAAATTCTCTCGATGATTAAAGCGCGGGGCATGAAGGTCATGCTCACCCTTTTCCATCATTCTGTGCCCCAGTGGTTTGAAGATCAGGGTGGTTGGACAAATAGTCTTTCGGTGCAAAATTTTAAATTTTACTCCACTCGAGCTCACTCGGCTTTTGCCGATCTAGTGGACTACTGGATTACGCTCAATGAGCCTGTTCCTTGGTCATTTCTGAGCTATGTCGAGGGAGTGTTTCCGCCGGGGGTTAAAGGTAAGTGGCGCGACCATTTTTCAGCGCTTCATCACATGGTTTTGAGTCATGATAGTTTTTATTATCTTCCAGCAAGAACAGCGCCCGTGGGGATTGCTCATCACATCGGCCATCACCAAGGTAGAGGATTGTTAAATCAGGCCTTCGCGAAGGTGACGGACCATCTCACTCATTGGCAGTTTGCTGATCGAGTGTGTCGCACAGTTGAATTTTTTGGAATTAATTATTACGGCGCTGAGTGGATGACCTTACAGGGGCCGGCGCAATATGATGATCTCGAGTATTCTGATGCAGGACGAGCGGTCGATCCAAATGGTCTAGCGTATATTCTTAAAAAAATTCATAAACGTTATCCATGGTTGCCAGTTATTGTAACTGAAAACGGTGTGGGAGATGGCACTGATCAATTACGCCCAGCTTATTTAATTGAACATCTTGTCGCGATTAGTTCTACGATCAAAGAAGGTGTGCCTGTTAAGGGTTATATTCATTGGACCTTGAGTGATAACTTCGAATGGAGCGATGGCTATGGACCTAAATTTGGATTGGTTGAAGTCAGACGCGATAACAATCTAGAGCGTATAAAGCGCCCCTCATTTTCTCTTTATCAGCACATAATTTCAGATCATCACGTCTCGAGCGAGCTGCGCGAGAGAATATGGGATAGTTATAAAAAAGTCATCGGGCAAACGAGACCTTATTGGCGATCAACTGATGGCAAATCTGGTAGGGAAGTGGCATTACAAAGAGTAACGCCTGATCAAGATTGGCGCTTTAAATAATTATTAACTGCTAGTCACTGGCGAATCTTAATTAATAAAATAGTGATATCCTGCAATCACCGAAGCAAATATAAACATAGTTATTATAGTGGCAATATAGTTGAGCCCGCTCGTGTCGTGGAGCAGCTCAGAATATTTCTTTTTTGTGCGATAAAATAGAATCCAACGGATAAAGGCACCTGGGATCTCTAGAAGATATTCTAAGAGGAACTCTGCTAAAAAGTGCATGACACCTTTTGGAGTTATTGAAACAAGTAGATGACGTTGGCAGGGATGCCGACGGCGAAAACTCCGCCCATGATGATGGCCGTGCCCACTAAAACGATGGCGACGATTTTATAAGGGATCCCGAGTAAGCATTTTGTTTTCATGAGATTAGTTTAATAGAGAGGTACGGTGGGGTCAATCTCGCGCGACCAAGCATCAATCCCGCCCGCCAAACTAATCGCCTCGACGCCCTTATTAATTAGAAACTGAGTGGCATTCATACTGCGCACACCGTGATGGCAATAAACCACAATTGGTCCTTGATCATCTGGCAATTCCCGCCAACGGCGCTCAAGTTCTGGGAGAGGAATTAAAGTCCCTCCGATATCAGCGATGTTTTTTTCTTCTTTAAAGCGCACATCGAGCAAAAGATGCTTTTTATTTTGTTTGCGCCAGAGTTGGTAATCTTTCACCGTGACTTCACTCATGGTTAAACACCTTTGAGCCAGCCGCTACCGAATGAGTTAGCCAAACGTTACCGCCAATCACAGAACCAGCACCCACCACCGTTTCACCACCCAAAATAGTGGAGTTGGCATAGATCACCACATCGTCTTCGATCGTCGGGTGGCGTTTAATATTTTGCATGCGCTTTTTCACGCTCAAGGCTCCTAAGGTGACACCTTGATATATTTTTACGTTCTTGCCGATCTTAGATGTCTCTCCAATCACCACTCCAGTTCCATGATCAATAAAGAAACTTTCGCCGATCGTAGCACCAGGATGAATATCAATGCCAGTTCGCTCATGAGCATACTCACTCATCAGGCGTGGCAAGAGTGGCACACCTAAAAGGTGGAGAGCGTGGGCCAAGCGATGAACGGCGATGGCGTAAAATCCTGGATAAGAAACAATCACTTCTTCTAGTGAGCGAGCGGCCGGGTCACCTTGAAAAGCCGCTTCAGCATCAAGATCAATGACTCTGGCGAGAGTCGGAAGAGACTGAAAATACTGCACGCAAATTTGCGTGGCGGTAAAAGTCAGATCATTTTTAAGTGGAGCGAGTGCCTTAAGTCCGGCGGTGAGGCGCTTCTCGAGATTTTCTACGACCTCTTGTGCATCTTTTTCACTTTTGAGAACAATTCGTCCACGCTGTGGGTATAACAGCGCCACGATCTCGTCGACCATGCAACGAAGCTCAGAGACATTGAGCGTCAGAGCAGATTTAAGAGTGCGGTCTTGATAAAGAAATCGTGCGACTTCCGAGGACATAGTGTGCCTTTTGAGGTTATAGTCAGGC
>JBIKNE010000442.1:0-2664 GCA_044358855.1 Bacteriovoracaceae bacterium
CGGCGTATTGCATATGGACTCATACTACCTGCCAAAGCTTCCACGTTCTCACTACACACCAAGCGGCAAACCCAACTTCGACCATCCTGATGCATTTGATTGGGATCTCTTGCGCCATCATCTCTCTGAACTTAAACAGGGTTTAAAGATTAAGGCACCCATTTATGATTTCGCGGCTTCAGTCAGAACTGAAGATTATGTTGAAGTGGGGCCAGCTAAAATTGTTATCCTGGAAGGCATTTTTACTTTATTTGACCAAGAGATTCGCGAGCTTCTAGATATTAAATGCTTCCTACATGTTGATTCAGATATTCGTTTTACTCGTCGACTTCATCGCGATGTAAAAGAGCGTGGCCGCTCCCTCGAATCAGTGATTGCTCAGTACTACGACACGGTTCGCCCAATGTATCAAAAGTATCTTGAACCCCAGAGGCAATTTGCTGATTTTGTTGTTGGTGAAGAAACTGACGTCTCGAGTAAAATTCTTGCAGCTCGAATCAACGAAGTATTACGGGGCCAGCAGTGAGCAAATTATCCTTCTCACTCATGCCAATTGGTGGGGTGGGGGAAATCGGCTCCAACATGACACTCGTACGTTTTCCTGAAGGTGAAATCCTGATTGATTGTGGCCTCTTGTTTCCTTACGAAAACTTCTTTGACATCAATTATCTTATTCCCGATTTAAGCTTTATTGATCAAGCAAAACTAAGTGCGATTATTATTACTCACGGCCATGAAGATCACATCGGCGCACTCACCCATTTAATAGCCAAGCTTCCTAAATTACCGATTTATGCCAGTCCATTTACGCAAGATTTGATTCGAAAAAAGTGCGAAGAAAAGAAATTATCACCTAACTTTGTGACTTATAAATCATCTGACGTTCTGCGCTTCGATAGTCTTGAAGTGCACCCGATTGAGGTCACCCATTCTATTCCGGAAACTTTTGGACTTTTCCTCAGGGATTCACAAAGAGAATGGGGAGGATTGTATATATCAGACTTTAAATTTGACCTTTCTCCCCTTCATGAAAAACCTTTTGATATCAAAAAGGTTCAGAAGCTCGCCAGTGAATGCAAAAAAGTTGCTTACTTCATCGACAGTACAAATGCTTTAGTGCCTGGGAAAACTGTTTCTGAAAATGAACTCCTTCCTGATTTAGAAAAAGTAATTTCTCGTTCGGAGAAGAGAATATTCATAACTCTTTTTGCCTCTAACGTTCATCGTATTGCTGCTATTTGCAAATTTGCAAAAAAACATAAACGAAAAATTGTTCTGATGGGCCGATCAATTGAGCATTATCTCAGAACAGGTCTCGAACACGGTTATTTACCTGATATAACATCCGATGAGCTCTGGAATCCCCAGCAAGTTAAAGACGAAAAGGGCGCCATGCTCATCATCGTTTCAGGCTGCCAGGGTGATTATATGAGTGCTCTTCGCAGACTCTCATTTGGTGAAGATGCAACGTTCAAGCTTAACTCACAAGATTTGGTCGTATTCAGCTCTAAGATTATTCCTGGTAATGAAAAACAGATCGGTCGAATAATTAATAAAATCACTGAAGCGGGTGCTAAAGTCATCACTGCTTATGATGCTCATATTCATGCTTCTGGTCATCCAGCTCGCGGTGACCTTAAAGAGATGCTTAGTTATTTTGAGCCACATGCTTATTTTCCTATTCATGGTGAGTCATTTTTCCTCAAAAGACATGTCGAGTGGGTTAAAGACAACTATCCCAATATCCAAACAGATATGATTTTGAACTGGAACGAAGTTCAACTTTTAACTGATCGCTGGAAAATAACCACTCATCCAGTCAGTGAACCCCTCTTGATTCACGGAAAGGGTATTGAGATTGAGAAGACGCAAATTTCTCAAAGACGGAAAATGGCAACATTAGGAACTGTCTTTATTAGTCTGGATAGAGTCCGAGGCGAAATGCAACTTAGTACACTTGGGCTACCTGTATCTGCTCAAGATTTGCTTCCTAAACTACAGTCTATTATCATTGATAAGGTGAGAGCTGATTGGCGTACAAGGCAAATGGAATACGCTAAAGATCAGATTCGCATAGCTACAAGACAATTTTTTAATCAAGAGCTTGGCTATAAACCGGTTACAGAAGTCCATTTGCTTAACTGAATGGAAAATATCTTACTCACATTGGTTGTGGTTTTATTAGTACTCCTTCTAATTCTGATGGGTGGCCTGGCTTTTTTGGGTTGGAAATTACTAAAAAAAGAAAACGCTCCTGCTATTAAAGAGATTGAAGACGATAAAATTCATCCTGAAATTAAACGTAGAATGCAAGAAGCTCGCGCTCTTAAGGCCAAGCAACATATCGAAGCAACTTGTCACTTGCACCCCAAAGAACCATCCGAAGGTTCATGCGCTATTTGCGCAGAGTACTTTTGCAAATCCTGTCTTAAGCCACAACAGAGTCTTCTTTTTTGTCGAGAACACGTTAGCCTCTATCTCAATTCACCATGGAGTGAAGTGTGTAACGTGAAATCTAGCCCTAATGATCCAGAGGCCGGTGTCGAATTAATTGATTGGAAAAAGAAGTTATGGGACAACGAAGGAACACCCACATTTGTTCAAACACATTACAAAATAAATGTGGATGGTGATCAAATCGAGTCTTGGATTGTTTTATTTGCA
>JBIKNE010000224.1:0-4538 GCA_044358855.1 Bacteriovoracaceae bacterium
TTCCTCACTTCTGTAGAGCCAGATCTTCCAAAAAAGATGACAGCGGTTAAGCCGCAAGAAGAAGCTGGCCCAGAGCTCTAGTTAAAAGTTAAACTCTTAGGACATGAACGCTCTTCGTTTTCATTGGTCGAGTTATATCGTCGCAGGCTTTGCTACTGTCTTGGTGGCCGTTGGTTTTTTTGCGGAAGTTTTTCAGGCCCCCCCGATCCCTCAAGAAATCGCCCAGCTGATTAAAAATCCACTGCCGATTGAGCGCATTCAAAAACTTAAACGCGTCTCATTCAGCAATAAGATGGGCCAGTTTAAATTTGAAAACTCGCATCCCGAAGGACTGATGGAAGGTCCTTGGCAGATGATCGAGCCCACCAATATTCGCGCTCGTAAAGATTTTTTCATTAAGATGATCGGTGTCTTAGAAGAAATTCAAATTCGCCACACTCATCGCAGTGAAACGATTAATCTGCAAAGCTTTTCCTTGGATAAACCGCTCTTTACTCTAGAGTTGGAGCCGATTAAAGGTAACAAGCTGGAAATCGCTTTTGGTTTGATCAACCCGATTGATAACTCCACTTACTTCTCGATTAAAGGCGAAGAATGGATTTATCAATGCAACACTCTCTCGATTCCATTTGAGACAGTGACGCCTGATGAACTCCTTGACTCTAAGGCGCTCGCTTTAAACTTTGACCAAATCAATTTCGTAGAACTTGCCACCTACCCGTTTCAATCCCAAGGCCTGAAGCTCAATCGCAATGAACTTGAATGGCTGGATGAAACTGGGAAAAAGTTTGATCGTCGTAAAGTGGAAAACTTCTTGAAGGATTTGCAGAATATCAAAAGCTATATGGTGCTAGATAAGTTGAACCCGGTGCAATCTCAAGAGCTGCAGCGCCTACTCACCATTCCCGCGCACCGTTTGCGAATTGTCAGTGGCAATGCTGTCCCAGAAACTTTCTACATCAGCTCGCCGCTGGAAGCGCTGGTCGATCTGCGTTTTGAAAAGAAGCGCTCCGTACTTTTCTATCGAGAGGGCTCGATCAATCCACTGGTCTTAAGTGGTGAAGAGGCAAATGTGTTTTATCGGAAAGAAAAAGATTTTAGATAGCACCAAAAAGAAAGGGCCTCAAAAGAGGCCCTTGCTATAGGATCACTTTGGAATCAATTACTTGATTTCTTTATGAACAGTTACACGGCGAAGGTTTGGGTTGTATTTCTTCAACTCAACGCGCTCCGGTGTCGTTTTCTTGTTCTTAGTAGTAGTGTAACGAGATGGACTTGCGCCTTCTTTACGGGCCTCAGTGCACTCGAGAGTAATTACGTTACGTGGACCTTTTTTGGCCATGGCCTTCCTCCGGGAAATTTAAACTGCAAAGTCCTGGTAAATTAAATTAAGATGCCCCGAGTTGGCAACCAACGAAATGAGAGAATTGCATATGCATAGCGTTATCACACCCACGAACTGGACCTTCTGCCGATTTGAATCGGGCGACTTCCGTGCCTTTATTAGTTTTGGTGCCGATCCTGAGACAATCGCCCAAGGAGAATACCTCTATTTTGTGACGGTCACTGAGGGTGAAGACAAAGAAGTTCACCAAGAAGCCCATTCTACGCTCTCGAAGGCCTGTGAAGCCGTCAATGTCCGTTATGCGGATTGGAGCTTTATTGACCAAACCGCGCCTAAAGAAGGCTGTGGAACTTGTGTCGCTCACTAAGTACCAACCAGACTCAGCCATTGGTTCATACTCACTTCAGGGCATAAAGCGACGAGTTGATCTGCTTTAAAGAGCACACCCTCACACGGACGATTCACGCCATCCACTTCAAGCTCCAGCGCGACACCTTTGTGCACCACAAATTCATAGTTTTGGCCTGCAAGCGTGATCTCCCAACTAAAATGCGGCGTCTCTCCATAGACCCACGTCCAATCACTCCAGCGGGTACGATCAAAACGCGCATCATCCGGAAGCAAGACTTCCGCCTCACCAAATTGCTCCATCCAAAATTGAGGAGAGAGCGTTGGGTTGAGCTCCGAGAGATTCATAACAATCGAGCGCACCGAGGGAATCGATTTCGTAGAGGCAAGTCTCACCGGTGAATGCAATGAGCGCTCTAAGCGCGCTAAATCACCTTCTAGAAGAAGGGTGCCATGGTGAAGGGCGCGGTCTTTAGTTTGTTTATAGGCCGAACCAGACACCTTACGCGTGGAATTGTCCGCCTGGCGCACGACGAGATCAAAGCGCGCATTAATTTCTACCGGAACATCTAAATTTAAGAGTTTTGCTTGAATGACTTCTAAGGCCTGTGATTTTTTAAATCCCTGAATCGGTCGCACACAACAAAAGTTCACATTGCCTTCATCATGCCAAACCGTTCCGCCTCCCGAAGGCCTTCTGACTAAAGGAATAGATTCGGCATGCATCCAAGAAAGATCGGCCTCAAGCCATGGGTTTTGAAATCGCCCCACCACCACACAGGGAGGGTTTTGATACAGGAACCACACCGGTAACTCGCCCTGATACTCACGCAAAAGCCACTCTTCCACCGCGAGATGGAAGAAGGGATCGCGCTGATGCGAGACAAAAACTTTCATTTTTTCTTTTTATCAAGAAAGCACGGATGGCCGAAGAGGCATTTTTCATTAATGGTGGTCGCAACCGATTCAGGAACAAGTTTTTCCCAACCCGCTTCATCATTAATAATCATGTTCAACACTTTACGCGAGTAAATATGCAACCACTCTTCATGGAAGTTTTTAATATCGTGAAGCTTGCCGGTTTCTTTTAAGTGCTCGTAGATATGTTTGTGCTGGGGAGAAACAGTTAAGTTCTCCATTTTCAAAAATTCTTTTTTGTCTTCACTCATGTAGGGATAAACCAAGACGTGGACGTTCGGTGCAAAGAGCTGCCCCAAAGCACCCATCAGTCCACCTTCCACGTTGGTATACACATCATCAAAGATTTGTTTGAAGTTATAAACTCCCAAGACCACACCCACTTGGCGAGCGCGGAATTTAGCAAGGTACTGAGTCAGGCGATAGTACTGAGGGAAGTTTGAGATCAAAACTTTTTGTCCCAAAGCACACAAGAGTTCCACACGAGCTAAGAAGTCTTCATTGGCGATGACATCGCCATCTTCTTGCAGCGTGGAGATCGTGACTTCGGCAATCGTTTGGACATCATTTTCAGAAATATTAGCGACACGAGCAAAATTCATCTGCCCTGTTTTGATCATATCCATACTGACTAAAGTCGGTGGGCGGTATGAGCCACGCACCAAGAGAATATCTTTTTTATAAAGATAATCGGCCGGCAAGACCACTTCGCCTTGCTCGTTGAACATCACAGCAGGAGTAAAGCCATCTTTCACCAGTTGCAAATTGAGTAGTCGATTATCGACTTTAGCGAAGGCCGGTCCGGAAACGCGTACGAAATTCACTTCCATCCGGCCAGTATCTAAATGATCGAGTAACTGGCGCACCATTTTCTCAGGTGTCTCATGCAAACAAAGTGCACCGTGAGTGAGATTCACTCCAATAATACCGATAGCATCTTGTTGCAAAATATTTTGTGGATCAAGCATTCTCACGTGAATGATGACATCACTGGGAGCACTTCCGGGTGTCGCCTGAAAGCGCACACCCATCCAACCGTGGGCCTCATTGGTGCGCTGAAAATTCAAAGCGGCGACAGTATTGGCGAAAGCAAAGAAACAATGATCTTTGCCTTTCACATCGGCGAGACGCTCACTTAAAAGATCGTACTCACGGGTGAGCATTTTTTCTAAGCGCGCTTCACAGACATAGCGATTACCGGCCTCTTTACCGTAGATGTGATCCGACATCACCATGTCGTAAGCAGAGATGGTTTTTGCGATGGAACCCGAAGCACCACCGGCCTGGAAGAAATGGCGAGCAACCTCTTGGCCGGCACCGATTTCGGCAAAAGTGCCATAAAAACGGTGAGCGAGGTTAACTCGTAATGCTTTCTGACGAATGGATAACTGCAGCTCAGACATAGCTTACCTTCGTGGTCTTATAAGTTTCCAGGACTTATAGAAGTCTAGCATGGGGCAAATAAAGGGCAAAGAAAAAGCCCTTGGGGCCCATAATAGCGCATTGCTATAATGATAAGAGGCCTAGTTACCGAGAAGGTTATTAGGCAAAGGGGATCACATGCGTGAGTTTATCTCTTCTCTGATTACAGCGGTCATCGACCTTCTTGGGTTAGGAGAGCAAAGTCTTGCTCCCGTCCCAGTGAAAGTCGATAAGCCACGTCGCTAGCTTTGACCTAGGTAGCGGCTCGCCACTTCAAAGACGTCCTTCGAGGGCGCCCCTTCCACCAGCGCTTTAAGAGCAGTTTTCATCTGAGTCTTTCTCCCCTCATCCATTTTTTGCAATAGAGAGAAGGCCGCACCGGTTAAGCGTGAGGCGACTTGCGGATTAAACTTATCAATCTCGGCAATTCGGCTCGCCATGAATCGATAGCCAGATCCGTTGTCGGCATGAAAGCCCATCAAATTTCCACGAGCAAATCCACCGT
>JBIKNE010000225.1:0-4533 GCA_044358855.1 Bacteriovoracaceae bacterium
TACAAAGAATTCAAACCCATTTTCTTCCCACTGGATCGATACCAAGAAATGGTAGGTGAGTGGAAAGCTGAAGGGGTACGTTCAGTCTTTTTTGCTGGTGATGGAGATCCGTTGTTGAATAAAAACTGTCATGAAATGATCGCAGCAACAAAGTCAGCTGGTATCGATATTGCTCTTAATTCGAATGGCCGTTTGTTGAATGAAAAAAATATTTCAATATTTGTTCGCGATCTTTCCTTTATACGAATTAGTATGAATGCGGGATCAAAAGAGAGCTACGCCCATATTCATGGTACTCAAGCGAGTGATTTCGATGCTGTCGTGGAAAATCTCAAAAAACTCGTAGCAGAAAAAAAACGTACAGAATCTCAGATTACGATTGGCGTACAGTGTGTACTTTTGAGTCAAAATAAAAATGAGATCAAGCAATTAGCGGAGCTTGTGAAAAATATCGGTGTTGATTATTTATCGATAAAACCATTTTTAAAGCATCCTGATATTAAGTTCGATGACACAATTGAGAATCTTCACTTGGTGCTGGATGATTTGGCTGACTTTGGAAAAAGTATATCTGGCAATGGCTTTAACTTTTTTCTGCGAAAAACGCTCTTCTTGGACAAGTTTGAAAGAAGCTATAAGCAATGTCTCTCAACTGATTTTATGATCGAGATCGATGCTCTGGGAGATGTCTATAGCTGTGGTCCGTATATTGGAGATGAAAGTCATAAACTTGGTAATGTAATGAAGACCTCGTTTGGAGATTTCTGGAGCTCAGATAAGGCCCGTGCTGTAAGAAATCATGTGCGTTGCAATGTGGATGTGTCGAAGTGCATGCCCTTTTGTCGGCCGAATTCAGTTAATGAGTTTTTGTGGCAAATTAAAAACCCACCGCAACATGTGAACTATATCTAGGAAAATATATGGCCGAACTATTTTTAGATGGATCTAAACTCATTCATCATCTGCCAGTTGTGGAGAAATGGAAAAAAGGTGAGAAGTTTTTTCCGATTCATGCAGAGATTAGTCCAACAAGTGGATGCAATCAGCGCTGCAATCTTTGTTATGTCGACTATCTTGGCCATAAAGCTGGTTTCCTAGATGAGAGCATTATGAATTCTCTGGCCGATGAATTTGGCAAGTTAGGTGTAAAAAGTGTGCTCTTAGCCGGAGAGGGTGAACCAACGGCAAATAAGGGCATTGTTTCGATGATTCAGAAAGCCCATCGCAATGGTGTTGATATGGCTATTAACAGTAATGCGGTTTTGATGACTAAAGAGATGTCAGAAGCGATTATGCCTCATCTGACCTGGGCCAGATTTACTTTTCAAGCTTCCAATCCAGCGCTCTATCAAGAGATTCATAAGGGTCATCGAACAGATTATGAGCGAGCGACAAAAAATGTACAGGAAGCAGTCAAAGTAAAAAGAGATAAAAAACTCAATGTGACTCTTGGGACACAACAGATTCTTATCAATGAGAACTACCGCGATGTCTACGAGACAGCCAAACTCTCAAAAGAGCTAGGCGTTGATTACTATGTTGTTAAACGCTTTAGTAAGCACCCCAATAATCATTACGATGTTCCTGAAGACCTGTATTTACAATCAATGGACGAACTCAAAAGAGCTGAAACATTGAGTGATGATAAATTTAAAGTGATTGTTCGTTGGAATAATTTTTCTGACAACGATTGTACCCGTGGTTATAAGCGTTGCTTGGGAACCCCTTTTATTACGCAGATATTAGCTGACGGTAAGATTTATCCCTGTAGTCAGTTTTTTAAGGATCCACAATTTTGTTACGGAGATCTTCATACTCAAACCTTCGAAGAGATATTTACGGGAGATCGTATTCAACAAGTAACAAAGAAAATTGAAGATGAGATTAATGTAAAAAACTGCATTAGTTATTGTCGTCACCATTCCACGAATCAATTCCTTTGGAAAATTCACGATCAGCCAGCACATGTTAACTTCATCTAAATCACTTGCATGCTGTATTTGTGGTGACCAGACCCGTGCAACTCTTTTCAAAAGGATTGATGGTTTTGAATTGCTACGGTGCCTTGATTGTCGTCTTATTCGCTTAAGTCATGTGGCCATTCAGCCTGAAGATTTTTTGGGTGATGCCGCTGATCAGAAGGATGGAAAGATCGAGTATTGGGGATACCCTGAGTATTTCAAAAAACATGCGACTATTTTTAATCATTTCTTTAATGAGCGTTATGAAAAAATAAAAAGTCACACTCAGGTTGAAGGAGAGTGGTTAGACGTTGGCAGCGGATACGGTCTTTGGCAGAAGTTTTTAAAAACAAAAAATCAAAAAAGTTTTGGAATCGAAATTGAAAAGAAAGCTTTCTTGGTTGCTCAAGGTGAGGGGCTCGATATTGAGCTAGTAAGTATTCAAAACCTTAAAACGCCAAAAAAATTCGCTGTCATCACAATGTGTGACGTCCTTGAGCATGTTGAAGATCCCTTTGCTGTTCTGGAGAAGTGCAAAGACTTGCTTCTGCCAGGCGGCTTACTTTATGTTCAAGTCCCTAATGTTATAGGACTAAAATATCCTTTTAGAGATACCCTTGGACTTCCTCACCATCTATGGCAGTTTAATCCACGAACGCTAAAGATTTTGACCAATAATGTGGGCCTTAAGACAGTTGGTTGTTGGACTGGAATTCAAGGGGTCATCAGGTACTATGAGCAAGGTGGGCCAAGTATTATTCGACAAGCCCTTTGGAAGCTTGCCCGTTTTACAGGTCGCGGTAATCGCTTACAACTTTTGGTAAGAAAATGAAAAAAATTGAATTACCTGCTAGCTATAGTTACATCGGAGTGTTTCTCACATTAAGTTGTAATTTAGCATGCTCCTACTGTATCAATCATCTAGTTGGTCTAAAAAAGGGGCGCAAGCTCTTACGTGCAGAAGAATGGGCGAAAGGCTTAGCAAGGATTACCTCTGATAAAAAGATTCCCCTTAGTCTTCAGGGTGGTGAGCCTACTATTCATCCCGGATTTTACGAAATTATTGAAAAGATCCCAGATCACATTGATATGGATCTTTTGACGAATATACAATTTGATCCTAAAGAGTTTGCGACAAGAATCCCACTTACAAAGTTTAATCGCGAAGCTCCTTATGCCGCAATTCGAGTGAGCTATCACCCCGAGACAATGAATTTTGAAGAAACAAAAGATAAAGTTAAACAACTTATGGGGTACGGATTTAGGGTTGGGTTATACGGTGTGATGCATCCTTCTCAGTCCGAAGAGATATTACGGGCAAAAGCCATTTGTGAGCGTGAAGGCATAGATTTTAGAACTAAAGAGTTCTTAGGGGTGCACGAAGGAAAACTTCATGGAACCTATGCTTATCCCGGCGCCGTTTTCTCGGAAAAAATTCAATCTTGCCTGTGCAAGACGTCAGAGCTTCTGATTGATCCCTTTGGCGATATTTTCAGATGTCATCACGATCTTTATAATCGCATTAATCCAGTTGGAAATTTACTTGACCCCGATTTTGAAATCAAAGATGAGTATCGACCTTGTGCTTACTTTGGGAAATGTAATCCGTGTGATGTAAAAGTAAAAACAAACTATCTTCAGCAATATGGCCACACTTCAGTCGATATTCTTTTTGAAGAAAAAAGGATGTATCAGTCTAATTAGAAAGTTTTTCGGATAACTCTGACCTGTTATGCCATATCTCTCAGGAGGTGTATCTGGGCAGTAGTAGCTACCAAATAAACGATCAAAAATATTTGTATAAATTCCAAAATTTTGTCCGTGTTTGTAATGGCAGTATTCCGCGTGATGCCAGTGATGATAGAGCGGTGAGGTAAGTAAAATATAGATCCCGCCCTTTCTAAGATTTATATTCGAATGAATAAATAGCGTAGTGCTAATCTCCCAAACTCCGATGATTATCAGTCCATAGGGGGGCACCTGAAAGAAAAAAACAGGAACTGCCATAGCTAAGTCTATAATTAGGGCTTCAAGCCAATAACCTCGAAATCCTGCCAAAGCATTAAGTTCAGTTGATGAGTGATGGAGGACGTGAAATCTCCATAAGAAGCGATTGGTATGCATTGCTTTGTGAATTATCCAAGATATGAAATCACGTGCAAGCAGCACAATTGGAATCCAATAGAAAGGATTTTCAATTCTTAATTGGAATTTAGAAATATCATAGGCCGTTAAATAAGCCGGAAGGCTCCACAAAAATGGAAATAATGAAACACGAGCTAACCCATGAAGAAGTGAGCCTATATACGGTAGAACATAATCATTAATGCTCATCCAGCCCAGGTTTTGAATAGACTCATTCTTGGTAAAAACTTGTTTCTTATTAAGCTTAAATAGAGCCTCTAAAACGAAGAATAACGGAAACAGATAAAGAAATAGGTAGGGTTCGCAGTATTTTTCGAAATTGTGTAAAAGATTTTCCACATATACCTTAAGTATCACCGAATAATACCAAACATAGCTAGGCGGATACTTTTAATCTAATGGCCCTAATGTACAATTATAACCAGAA
>JBIKNE010000226.1:0-4525 GCA_044358855.1 Bacteriovoracaceae bacterium
CAGTAAGACAGCTTCTTTTTCAAACTGCTCGCTTTGTTTATACCAGTTAAAGATCGTCACAAATAGGTTAAGCTCATTATTGAGATTACATCTCTTGGCCCGTCCGCGTCCTGAAGTCTGGTATTCTTCACTTTTAAAGAACTCCACATTTTGCGTCACCCATGAAGAAATTTTACTTGGTGTTATTTTATCCATCGGTAGATGCTCAAGGTTTTTTAAAAGCTCATAGCGCCTTATCCAGATAACCTTGGTGTTAGTGGCAAGAGTAGGAAAGTGGTTTTTTTGCATCTCCTCCCAGACATTTTTTAGAGTGGAGTAGTTAGAATTTAAATTCTCTTCATCTAATTTAGATGTTCTTCCGTTAAATGACTTTTGCCAGAGCTTGGCTTCATACAAAGAGACAAAGGTCTTTTGAAATTGCTTGCCATTAATTTTTTTCATCGCAAGAAAATTTCCAGAGCTTTTGTATTTGTAAATTTCTTTGGTGTTGTTGATTTTAGTATATCCTGATTTACTCATAGTTTTCCTTTCATCCAATTAAGGATTTCACTAGGAATGAACCAGAGTCTTCCACGCTTTTTTCTAAATGGTATCTCTCCCTCAGACACTAAGTTATAGATTGTTCCCTTAGAGTACGAAGTGAACTGAGATACCTCATCAATTCCCCATATTAAATTTTCAAAGAGCTGTTTTGAATTTTGTTTTTCAATCATTTTTATACCCTACTTTTTACTGGCCCGCCATTAGTTGCTTCATCTTTTCCTTCGCAGAATGTGACTCCCGCTTTCGAACTAGTGAGAGAGAGGGAGTCACATTCGAAGCATGAATTTAATGAAAAATTCCGAACATTTGGCGGGCCTAGAAAACTTGCTATCCTCATCATTCAACTCCCTTTCCATACTCAATCTATGGCGTTTCTATTTTTGTAAAACGCAATTAGTGGGCCAATCTGTATTGCTTGAGCGCTCTGAATGATTTTGGTGAGTAGATGCATTGCTAGAAGAAAATGACCCTCAGAACTGTACGTAAATGCGTACAAAAGGGCGTACACTTTATCTGGAATATGATTTTAACTACTTAGCTCCGGCTAAGCCTATATATGTATAATTCCGATAGGGTTTGGGTAAGCCCATTGTGGGTAATCCCACTTTGTGTTATTATGTTTCTCAGATGAGGTGACTTATGGGTCTTAAACTTAAATACGATAAACCAGTAACAACAGCTCGGCCTGATGATCGGGGGCGGATCACACTTGGCAGCACTCTTACAAAAGACGTGAGCCGCTATGATGTATTTGTAGATGAAACGACTGGTGAAGTCCTACTTAAGCCTTTTAGAGAGGTACCAGCACAGGAAGCATGGTTTTATAAAAACGAAATCGCTCAGAAACTTGTGGCTGAAGGTATCGTTGCCGCAAAAGATTCTAAACTTAAAAAAATTAACCTCAAAAAATCAAGCTGGATTGATGATGTCGAGGATGATCAGTAGTGGCCTTTGAAATATTTTTCGCTGACCCTGCGGCCAAGACGTTTAATTATTTAGAAGAGGCTGCTTCGAGATCTTTTGAGACAAGGCAAAAGCAAAAGAAGGCTAAGTCTTCAAGGCAGGAGGGGCTATTCAAGCAAGTCAGAAAGACCATTTTGCTTTTAGGTGAAAACCCTAAGCACACTGGACTTCATACGCACGAGTATTCTGCCCTGCCTAATCCATTCAATCCAAAAGAGAAAGTATTTGAAGCTTATGCTCAGAATAATACACCTGGGGCCTATAGGGTGTTTTGGTGTTATGGGCCAGATAAGAAGCAGATAACAATCATCGCAATTACGCCGCATCCGTAATTTTTTTCAACGATTTGTGAGGATTATATGAATAGCTTGAATAAACAAGAAATTTTAAAATTAATGATTTTAATAAAAATTTTTCTATTCATTGCTGGCTGCTCAAATCTACAAAAACCTTCCCATGAAAAAATTCGCTCATGGAGTCAATCGTTACAAGAAAAATACCCATCTGTTCCATTTGTGTATCAATATCAAAAAAATAACAAAATCCTTTTTTTTCTCGCAGCTGACCATTCAAACGATATAAAAAGTCCGACTCATAATATGGTTAAAGACTTAATCGATTCGGGAAAGATTCAGTTAATTTTAATTGAGGGAGTAAAAACATCGAAGGGCGAAAATTATTCGAAAGTGGTTGAGTATTTTGAGGCTAATCAAGATAAATTGAATGAAGGATCATATGCTGCCAAATTAGGCTATAATAAGAAAATACCGTTTATTGGAGGAGAGGCAGATAGTTTAGAAATTAAGCAGCATGTTATACGTTCTGATTTTTCAATCAAAGAATTTGTTACATTTTTGGTTTTAAGAAGTATGGCAAGCTTCAATAGAAGCAATCCTGAGTTGAGCTTAACTCAAGCTCTAAATAGATGCTACTCTCATCTAGAAAAAGAATACGCTCTTTCAAGGATCGATATTGTACATGAAAAAGAATTTATGGCCTTATCAGAAAAGTTGCTTGGCAAGAAATTCGATTACAAAAATTTATCAACGATGGATGTGGCTCCTGTCTGTGATCCATTCGCCACTAGGGCACAACAGATAAATTGCCACATCAATAAGATTAGAAATCAGCACTTAGTATCAATAATCCATCAATCGTTTACAAAAAATGATAATATTTTAGTTGTTTATGGCGCGGGTCACTTGGTTCAAATTGATTTAAGTATCAGATCATTTATGGATAAAATTTAATGCCACCCATGCCAGCCGATTCATGAAAAGTCATGAAATCAAATGAAGAATAATGAAAAAGAAAAAAGCGCTTTTGACTCTGAAACACTGCTAGTTTGTTGTTATTAAAAAGTTTTCAAAAGTCACCCTCGATAGATCGGGTAGTTCGGGCATAACACTAGCTATGTTATCAGATTTAAAGCCGCGGAAAATGGAAAAGATATCTTTACCGACTTTGTGACGACTATTTGAGATCAAAAAATGGTCTTGGGAGTCCTCTAAAAACTATCTCTTCCGCTACGATGCATATACTGATGTTGATGATTTTGAGGATAAGGAAGAACTCGAGGCAGAGCAAGAGGCCATCGAACAGGAGCATCAAGATCATTTACTTTTAAAAGCAGAGGAAGCAGAGAGGAAAAAGAAAGGCCAGCTTTGATGGCCGGCCTTCCTGAGTTGTTTTCTTTACATTAACGAGCTAGTTCTGGGTCGATGACTAGTCCAAAGGACTCAGTCCAGCACTACCAGAAAGGTTTTCTGATCACTAGATAGGGGTTATATCCTTCGTTACAAATATTCGTGTCGAAGAATCAGAAATTTCTAGTTGCTTGGTGGATGAAAAATTTATTTTCTTAAGGTCAATTTTATTAACCTGTCGACTATGCATGGAGTGGAAGTAATAAATACGATTGGTTAAATCAGAAGCTGAAGTTACCTGAGTCGCCCCCACAATATCTGAAGGAATTGACTTTGGGGGAAGCTGCGCACCTAGAGGAATATTAAAGCTATCCAAGATTCTGAATGCCTCACTTACTGCATCTGTACTGTCCTTAAGGGAACGACAACTCGCTGTAAAGGCCGCAGCTCGGATAAATCGTGATGGAGGAGTGAAATCTCCTGGGAGTCCCAGCATTCCTGAACCGCCACCCAAAGGCGAAAGGTTTAAATTACCAATCTTTATGCTCGAACTTGGATGAGGAGAGAGATTAAGGTAGTTTTTCATATTTGTAAGGTGCCAATCATAAGTGGGTGAATTAGTTATGACACCAAGAAATGAGTCGTAAACCTTAATTTCTCCACCATTAACCATTTCAACAATTATACTTTTTCCACTTGGGTCACTTATCTTCCAATGAAATGGGAGAGGAGCTCCACCAAAGCGCTTGTCCTCAACGTTCACGACATTTACTGAGTCTAAGTTTTTAAGGACTTCATCTACAGTTTTAAAAGAAGAAAGTAGCCACTGCATGTAATCGCCGACACTAAATGAGTTTTGAGCCATTGAGGAATCGTATTTTTTATATTCAGCAAAGCCTGGCAAGTAATACATCCCCACATAGAGCCCATACTCATTCATACCATCTGGACCAAATGGCTCACCATAGGCCATTAAAGATACAAAACCGTTCTTTCCGACCCACTTCTTGCCGTTCTGACCTTGCGGAGTCAAACCAACAAAGTTCTTACCTCTGGGAACAACAACGATGCGGTCGTGGTGAGCATCACTCAACGCCCATTCAACTGTTCGGGCAACGACGATAGAGCCATCCTTTGCCTTAAGAGAAATACCCGTGCAAGAGAATGCGCTGGTACTAAAAATCATAACAAAAAAACAACCGAGTAATAAAATGACTTTCACAAAAAACTCCAATTAAAACTATTCTATTTCCGACTAATTATATTATCGATATCATCAATAGGTAAAATTTTTTACAATTTGCGGGAAAAAAATTATTAAGATCCTCGCCGATAAAATAATTATAAGATAAGTGGAGTGATTTTCATGTCAT
>JBIKNE010000227.1:0-4523 GCA_044358855.1 Bacteriovoracaceae bacterium
TCCTGCCATTCATAACTATATTAAGACTGAACTTGAGCGCACACCGCATAACGATGGCCTCTTCTTTGTTATTAAGCTCAACACCCCTGGCGGTCTTGTCAGTACCACCAAAGATATCATTACTGTCATTGGCCGCTCGACTCGCCCAGTGATTGTTTGGGTCACTCCGGAAGGTGCTTCGGCCACCAGTGCAGGAGCTATTATTGCAAGCGGTGCTCACGGACTTGTGATGAGTCCAGGCACAAATATGGGTGCAGCCACTCCGGTCGGAATGGGCAGTGACATTAAAGAAAATGATGGCCGCGCCAAAGCAGTTAATGACTTAAGTGCATTGGTCAAATCACTCTCCGAGTTGCGTGGCCGCAATGCGGAAGCTTTTGCCAAGATGATTTCAACGGCTGCCTCATATACTGCCGAAGAAGCTAAGAAACAAAATATCATCGATGGCATCGTCAATTCTCTCGACGACATTCGTGTACTCTATCACGACAAACCTATGACTTTGTCGGGTAAAAAAGTTCTCTTACAATTTGCACCCGTGAGTGAAACTGAAGAGCGACCAATGGATTTTGGACTTTCGCTATTAAATATTTTTGCTCACCCCTCTACTGCCTATATCTTGTTTGTGTTGGGAGCGGCTCTTCTCTATTTTGAATTCCAAGCACCCGGCGGTTATATTGCCGGCTCAATCGGTGTTTTCTGTTTGCTCCTCGCCGGCATTGGCTTTCAAGTTTTGCCACTGAATTTCGGCGCCATCCTATTAATGGTTGGAGGCCTTGTTCTTTTAGTCTTAGAAATATTCATCACCAGCTACGGACTCCTCGCACTCGCAGGTCTGGGATGTTTAGTTGCTGGCTCACTTTTTCTCTTCCGTCATGAAGATGGCTGGATGACAGTTCAATACTCCGTCATTTTCTCATCTCTTAGTGCTGTGGCACTCTTTATTGGCCTGATGGGATGGTACCTCGCTCGCCATCGTGCTCCCAAGGAAGGCTTCTTTGATCACACCGATCAGGAAGCTGAAATCTTGCGCGAGCTTCACGTGGATGGCAGTCAGATGCTTTACCAAGTGAAGATTCAAGGTGAGATTTGGAAAGCGCGTGGAGATACGCAACTTACTCTCGGCACAAAAGTTAAAGTTCGCAAACAGAACTCAAAAGAATTAGTACTAGAAATTATTAAACCAGTTTAAGGGGTTCATATGAGTATCGTAGGTTATTTACCGTTTATATTTATCATCGGTGGTCTGCTATTTAGTACTTTCAAAATCTTGAACGAATACGAGCGCGGTGTTGTTTTCCGTCTTGGTAAATTCGCTGGTGTGAGAGGCCCAGGGCTTATCATTCTTATTCCAGGCGTTGAAAAGATGGTGAAAGTTGATCTTCGTCTCGTGACGATGGATGTTCCAGGCCAAGATATTATCTCTAAAGACAACGTGACTCTCAAAGTGAATGGTGTCGTTTATTTCCGTGTGTCTGATCCAAGCCGTGCCATCGTGAGTGTAGAAAACTACTACCACGCGACGGCACAGATTGCTCAAACCACTTTGCGCTCAGTGATCGGTCAATACGAGCTCGATGAAATTCTCGCTCAACGCGACAAGATCAACGCTCGCCTACAAGAAATCTTGGATGAATTGACTGAGCCATGGGGTATCAAGGTGACTAACGTAGAAGTGAAAGCCATTGATCTTCCAGTTGAGATGCAACGAGCGATGGCAAAACAAGCTGAAGCCGAGCGTGAGAAGCGCGCTAAGATTATTTCTGCTGAAGGTGAACTCATGGCTTCTCAGAAACTCTCAGAAGCAGCAGCTGTTCTGGGTTCACAAAAAGAAGGTATCACTTTGCGCTACCTCGAAACCATGCGCGAGATCGCAGGTAGTTCTGGTAACACCACAACCTTCCTCCCTATCCCGATTGATTTTTTAAGTAAGTTTATTAAATAGCTTATATGAAGGCCCCGCAAGGGGCCTTTAATCTAGAATCTGAAGCCGGATCAGCAGCACTAGAATTCCAAAAGAAAGAATGAGCCCTAACATCGTCGCCAGACCATTTATAATTCTTAAGCGTTCCGGCAGAGCGGGATTATTTAAGAGTAGTCGCAGTTTTTCTGATTTGATTTTTTTACAAAGAAAGTCGCACAAACGAAAAGAGCCCCAAAAAGAGGCCCCGATCAAAAATAAAACGAGTGTGATTTCGACTAGGCCTACCAAGTCGGATTACCTAGTTGCTTGTGTTGTTTTTCCAGCTTATCGATCGCCTTCTTTTCTTCGAGAAGAACTTCCGGCTTCATAGGCTCAACTCTGGCAGGAGCACGCCCAGGTTTTTTGTACTGATCAGCGTCTTTCTTGATTTCCTTCTGCATTCCTTCTCTCATGGCGTCGTTGAATTGACCGGCAGTGGGACGTGCGAGGGCCGCGGTCACACAGATGAGAGCAAAAAAGAATGATAGGATTTTCATAAAAGACCTCCTTAACCCTTTATCGGTCAGGAGGTCTCAATACTTGAGCATTTTGTTTAGCGAACAACCGTACGTTTGTTAGAATTCAATTCTTTCTTACGGATACGGATGTTTTTAGGTGTCACTTCAACCCACTCATCATCATCAATCCAGTCCAGGGCCCATTCGAGCGTACGGTTAGGAATTGGTGGAAGAATGATGTTTTCGTCTTTACCGGCAGTACGAACTGACGACAAATGTTTCTCGCGGCAAACGTTGATTACGAGATCATTTGGACGAGTATGCTCACCCACAACCATACCTTCGTAAACTTCTTCGGTGGGTCTAATAAACTGTTTACCAGAGGCCAACAAGTTAAAGAGAGCATAAGGAGTCGACTTCCCAGCGCGGTCAGAGATCAAAGCTCCATTCACGCGGCCGAGCATTTTTCCAACGTGTGGACGGTAACCCAAGAAGTAAGATGACATCAATCCTTGGCCTTTCGTATCGGTCAAAAAGACTGAGCGGTAACCGATCAAGCCACGTGATGGAATTTCAAACTCCATACGGGTACGACCATCACCGTAGTTCATCATATTCGCCATCATGCCTTTGCGGCCTGCGAGTTTCTCAGTAATAGAACCAGTCGCATCGTTTGGCACGTCAAGAACTAGACGCTCATACGGCTCCATTAACTGACCATCTTCTTCTTTAGTAATAACTTGTGGGCGCGCAATCATGAGCTCAAACCCTTGACGACGAATCTCTTCGAAGACAACGGCAATCTGTAACTCTCCACGGGCCTTCATGATGAAAACTTTTGGGTCTTCAGTCGGCTCGAATTTCAAGGAAACGTTGGTACGAACAGCGGCCAAGAGGAACTCTTCCAAGCGACGGCTGGTAAGATATTCACCTTCGCGACCAGACATAGGAGATGTTGAAACAGAGACCTGCACCGATACTGTTGGTGGTTCAACTTCGATACGTGGCAACGCTTCAGGATTTTGTGGATCAGTGATGGTGTCACCGATGTCCCCTGTCTCAAAGCCAGAGATAATAACGATCTCACCAGCTTCAGCAGATTCCACTGATGCCATGCCTAGACCGTCGAAAATTTGCACGCCTGTGATTTTGAACGGCTTGGGCTTTACACCTTCACGGCCTACCCACATGGCTTGCTTAGAGTTATGAATCACTCCGCGCTGAATACGGCCAACCATCAAGGCACCCAAGTAATTTGAGTATGAAAGATTGGTCACCAACAATTGCAAAGGACCAGACTTATCAAAAGTTGTCTCCGGGTAGTAATCACTGGTGAAGAAATCCAAGAGCGGTTTCATATTACCTTCACGACGATTTTTATCTTGTGAAGCGTAACCGTTACGGCCAGAACCGTAATAGAAAGGAATATCAAGATCCACGTCTTTATCAATTTGCGCTACGATCTCGAGGAGCAAATCCTCAACTTCACCACGCACTTCATCGATACGCTCGTCTTGACGGTCAACTTTGTTAATGAACACGCCAATTTTGATTCCGCGCTCAAGCGCTTTAGTCAAAACAAAGCGCGTTTGTGGCAATGGGCCTTCAGAGGCATCCACCAACAACAAAACACCATCAACCATCATCAATGAACGTTCCACTTCTCCGCCGAAATCGGCGTGACCGGGAGTATCCAAAAGGTTGATCTTGGTATCATTCCAACGGAAGGCACAGTTTTTAGCGCGAATAGTAATCCCGCGTTCTCTTTCGAGTTCTCCCGAGTCCATCATGCGCTCAGTCGTCTGCTCGTGAGCAGAAAAGAGGCCTGATTGTTTGAGGAGTTCGTCGACGAGTGTTGTTTTGCCGTGGTCGACGTGCGCTACCACAGCGATATTCTTCAATTTCATGCGGGGGTTATCCTTTGCTTATTTGCGGCCAAATATAGCTTAAGGAGCCTCAGGAGGCAAAAGCTTTTCCTGGTTAAGAATGGCCAACGCAACTCTTACACCATCGACTGCCGCCGACGTGATTCCCCCGGCATAGCCCGCTCCTTCTCCACAAGGATAAAGCCCTTGATGGGACTGAGACTGATAAGTCGCCCG
>JBIKNE010000228.1:0-4520 GCA_044358855.1 Bacteriovoracaceae bacterium
CGCGAGAGCTTTTTTGCAAGTTTACCGTATTGGAACTCAATCGATACAAAGCCTTCTACCTTTGTGGGCTTGAATCCGATTTGAGTACAGTTTTAAATTTTATAAAAAATTGCGTAGGTAGCGAAATCGATATCAAGATATTTCCTCATCTCTCAGATATAAAAGTCTCTGTATGATTAACCAACAGCTTGTGAATGAGATTAAAGAATTAAGAAAGAAGCTGCCGACTCACTTTTGTCCCGTGCCTTTTACCACCATCATCCTGGAGCCCGATGGTAAAGTCGGCCTTTGCCGAAACAAAGGAAACGATTTTCCTGTCGGGCAACTTTCCTTCACAAACTTTGATGAAATATGGACTATCTTAAACAGTGAAAAAGCAAAGAAGTGGAGAAGTGAGTTCCTTGAAGGGAATCCTTTAATATGTCAGGAAGAAGTAACTACCAGGAAATGTAATTTAGATCTCCACTTCAATGACCTTTTGCCTCAAGCAGAATTGAAGAGCGAACTTAGTCACCGGGTTTTGCGACTTACGGCGAATCTTAATGGTAAATGCAACATGCATTGCCCGTTTTGTACGATTTGGACTTTGCCTAATAATAACTACACTGATGACAACTTTTGGGTGCCTGCGAAGAAGCTTCTTTTTCCGCAACTAAAGCAAATCGATATGCTCTCTGGCGAGCCATTCATCCAAGCAGACACCTACAAGCTAATTGACCAAGTTACTGAGGTGAATGCAAGTTGCGAGTGGATTTTTACTACCAACATGTATTGGATGCTAAGTGATAAGATCAAAGAGAAATTGGATAAGATCGTTATCAAAAATATTTCTGTAAGCATCGACAGCTTTGACAAGACTACTTATGCTCGCCTACGTCCTCCAGGTGATATCAATATAACTTTGAGAAATTTGGACTTACTGCTCAGGTACCGTGAAGAGAGAAAATTAAAAAATCGAAACTTCACTTTGAGTTTCAATTTTTTACTTCAAAAGGATAACTGGAAAGAATTACCAGAGATCTATCGTTTCGCTCGAAAAAATGACATGGAGTTTGTTGTTATTTTGCTTACAACTCCGAAGAGTTTTTCCATCTTGGATCTAAGCCCTCAAGAGAGAGAAGCTATCTTCAACTACTTCCTTGAGAATATCGAACCTAAGCATCTATTTAAATTGAACCCACTTTTGATGCCACTCGCTGAAAGCCTAACCCCCATAGAAAAAGCAAGGTATCTCAATCTCATCACAAGCCCAAAGGCGAATTAATTATGGCCCAGTTAATGAAAGAAGCTGTATTTATCACCGGCCAAAGTAAATTTGAAATCAGAGAAATCCCACTGATTCAGCTCCCAACTGATCGCCACGTGAAAATAAAAATCAAATGGGTCGGCATATGTGGCTCTGACCTCCATAGCTTAGAAACTCATTTCATGGACGAACTTCACTTGGGCCATGAATGGATAGGGGAAATCATTGAAATCGGATCTGCCGTTAAGGGATTTGCTGTTGGTAACTATGTCACTTCTACTGTTCAGATCTCCTGTGGAGTATGTGAGAGCTGTTTAACCCTCCAAGGACAATGTGCTAACCAATATTCATTAGCCGTAAAGCATGGCATGTTGCGAGAGTATGCCTTCTTGCCTTTCTCCGCATTAACTAAGATCCCTCAACCTTGTAGCTCAAACTCCACATTGTTTGAAATACTGGCTGTTGCGGAAAATGTTTATGCCCAGGTTTTTAAAGATCAGTGCAAAGACAAGAGGATCCTCATTATTGGTGCCGGACTTTTAGGACTTTCCGTAGCACTCGTTTTAAAGAAAAATGGCCATAAACCGTTAATCATAGAGACCATTCCCTCAAGAATTTCACGAGCTCATCAACTTAAACTTAATGCTTGCCATCTAGCTGAAGCGCTTCTTAATAAAGACCTCAATGATTCATTTGATTTTATTGTCGATGCCAGTGGCGACCACCTCAATTCCAAAGGTGGATGGAGATATTTAGACCACTTTGGCCGTCGCGGTTTTAAAGCGATTATGTTGGCAAAATATCTAAAGAGTATGGACATTAAATCTGATCGCTTTTTTTCCAAACAAGCTCAACTTGTGTGGATTCAAGGTTGCACCTCACAATCGCTGGCAGATGCGGTTACCAACTGGCAGCAAGAAATAAATGACCTTGGTAAAATCCTTATCACCCATCACTTTAGTTTAGGTGAGGCAAACGAAGCTTTTGCTACTGCTAAAAAACGCGAGGAAGCAGCTAGAGTTATAATCACTATTGGCGATTAGTTTTCCTATCAAACTCGAGTAGCGCCTGAACTTTATTAATACCTGTCAGTGAATCCATTAAGGGTGTTACAACTCTCATTGATCTAAGAATTTGCTGTTTCGTGAGTGAATCAATGATTTGCAAGAGAATGTCTAGGCGCTCTTTCTCTGGAAGCGTCAGAAGGGAAAACTCAGTGGGTAAATAGAGAAATGTCATGAGTGGGACAATCTTCTTGTTTTCACAGAAAGTAATCGCAGTTGCCAGCTCAGACCAGTTATCTTTTTGGGTAAGAAAATTAAGAATGAAGCGAATATCACTTAGACCTAAACGCTTTCGTTCCTCATTATATTCCAAAATAGCATCGATATTCTTAAGAACGAAATCCAGTTTTCCTGGGTATCTTATTTTAAAATAAGTCTCATTGTTAAAACTATCCACGCTCAAGATGATATTTTTTATATCGATCTTATTTAAGTCCGCTTTGATCTTATCAGTTAGCTTCCAGTGGGCATTGGTTGTAAATATCCACTGACAGGTTGGATTGACTGCTGAGATCTCGTTAATTAAACGGTACGTATCTGACTGAATGAATGGCTCTCCAGAGAGAAGATCTACTTCTTTCAGATAAGGAAATATGTCTCTCTTAGCAGGTTCCCAGAAATTAATTTGATCATAGAGACCATTTGGTTTCTGCCAGATATCACACATCTGGCACTGCAAATTGCATTTACCGTTAAAGTTAGCTGTGAGTTTGAGAATGGATTGGGTTTGGATTTCAGATAATTCAATAAAATCGAGCAACTTATTATTCTCAGGACAATGTTGACAATGGCGATGACGAACTTCGGTAGCACAAAAGCCTGGTTTTCCTTCTAAGAATTCACGTCGCCACTGACGAGCCTTTTCACCATTCCAAATTTCAGCGATGGTATTTTCTTTAATATTACCTATTGGGAAATCACTCCCCTTGTGTCGGCAGATACCGACTTGTCCGTCAGGTTCAAGTATAATTGTGGTAAAAGGAACAAGACAAAAATTCTTATCATCAAGGCCCCGAGCCCTGATTCGACTTCGAGTAATAAGCGTTTCTTTAGATGTTTCTTCTAATCGCCATTCGGCCATGGGTCTTCCCTATTTTAGGAAAGGATAGATCAAACGACGGGCCAATGTCCTGGGGTAATCAGCACTCGTGCCTAGCCTTTCGGGCTCATGGGAAGGCACATAATAAGATCCAAACCAACGATCCCAAATACTTAAGAAGAGACCGAAGTTTTGACCCTTAGGCCTATAACTAGCCAGAGAATGATGCCAGCGGTGATTGAGCGGTGTGATAAAGATACGATCCACCCAAGGCCCAAATTTAACTCGTAGATTTGCATGCTGAAAATAGCAGGCAAAAGTGATCAAAAGTCCTAATCCAAGACGGATGTGAGGGTCCACAATGAAAATGAATGATAAAACAGTATGACTAAGACCATAGTAGAGATCTTCTATTCCATGGTGTCTAAAAGCCGACAATGTGTTCAAATTCTCCGTGGAGTGATGGAGCTGATGAAACTTCCAGAGTGTGTCATTCGTATGTAAAAAACGATGGGTGATGAAGCTCACAAAGTCACTCACGATAAATAGTATAGCGAACTGTATTCCAAGTGGTAAGGCCTCAAGATTAAAATTCCAGCCAGTCAGCTCGCGAGAAACATAGTCTCCAAATCTATAGATCAGTAAGCCCCAGAGATTGAAGCTAATTAGCTGATTAAGGCATAACCAGAAAATATCTTCGTAATGGGAACGATTAGGAAATGTGGACTTTTTGAGAGGTATAACGAGTTCAAAAAAAATCAGGAGTACAACGATTAGAACGTTCGCTGTACTCCAAGGATTAGTTGTAATTAAATGTAAAAATTCATTCAACAAATTACTTATCTGCAGTCTTGCTATCGCCAGTGATCTCTATAAAACGATGATGTCCAGCTTCCACATTTTTGATATTTTGAACAATACCAGAAGACCATGTGATGCTGAGTTCATCAATCTTTCTTTTGTCGCCTAGACCAAAGTGGACAATTGCTTCAGACTGAACAGCTCCATTGTTTGCGGTAAGGTGACGAACAATTGTTGTATTGGCGATCTTCGCTCGTAAAGTTGCACCGATCGCATCCTTATTAGATTTCATTCCAACAAGTGCAACAGTGACGCTCTTATTGACTGTTTTGTGCTGGTTCATGAAAACCTGAACTGCTGGATAACGATT
>JBIKNE010000229.1:0-4505 GCA_044358855.1 Bacteriovoracaceae bacterium
TGGGCCACTGTTTGCACAGAGCCTTTACCGAATGACTGAAGACCCACCAATGGACCGCGATTATGGTCTTGAATAGCCCCAGCGACAATTTCAGAAGCGGAAGCCGAGGCACCGTTAATTAACACCGCTAATGGAGTACTGAGATCTTTCCAACCTTGCTTCTTCACGTAGCGAATATCTTTGTTTTGTGGGTCACGTGCTTCGGTTGATACCACGATGCCTTCTTTTAAAAACAATGAAGAAACATCTACCGCTTGATCTAGCAGACCGCCTGGGTTTGAGCGCAAATCAAGAATGATTCCCGAGAGCCCACCACTCTTCTTTGCCTCAGCGGTCAGCTTAATGAGGGCCTCTTGGACTGCTACGGCCGCGCGTTTTTGAAATTGTGTCAAACGAACATAAGCGACTGTTCCCTGCACGAGTTCAGACTTAACAGGGTTAACCTTGATGATTTCGCGCTTGAGCTTAAAAGTTTTTACACTCTCCTCACCATCACGCAAGATTCCCAGGATCATGACATCACCGTTCTTGCCATGCATACGCTTGACCGCTTGATCAAGATTGAGACCTACAATTGATTCATTATTAATTTCGACAATACGATCACGTGGACGAATGCCAGCGCGGAAAGCAGGACTGTCTTCGATCGGTGTGATCACCATGATAGCACCATCACGACTCGTCACTTCAAGACCAAGGCCACCGAACTCGCCTGAAGTATCGTTTTGCATTTTCTGAAAGAAATCTTTATTTAAGAAAGAAGAATGAGGATCGAGGGTTTCCATCATGCCTTTTAAAGCACCTTCAATTAATTTCTCGGTATCCACTTGGCGATAATATTGATTCTCAACGAGATAGAGAACTTTATTAAAAAGTTCCAACTGCTCAAAGCGAGAGCGTTGCTCCGCAGTCGTTAAATTTGGCTTGGGTGCATTCTTTTCTTGTGCATAGGTGAATAGCGAAAAAGATAGAATTACTATAGAAAAGAGTGTGCGACGCATGAGGATCTCCCAGAATTGGTGTCCTCAGATTTTACCTGTCGCTGCCGGCTCCATCCAGTGAATTGTCTTCTGTGCGACGTTCTTTTTGCGAACTTCAAAATATAGTGAATCAGCTGTACCTTCTGTTTGTCCTAGAACGTCTCCCACCTTTACGTGAGCATTCTTCTCCAAATTAGAAGTAAATCGGCCCAGCATGACTGTTCGAATATCGTCACCGTGATCGATCATTAAAACTTTACCGTAAGAGGCCAACTCTCCGTTATAAGCGACTCTGCCTTCACGCGGAGCTGCAATCGGCTGCATCTTGCCCAATTTGTAGGTTATCCCTTTGTCTGATGGGATAACTTCATTCCATGACAGCACCGGTGAGCGAAATTTAAGACTCGCCGGAATGAGAGCACCAGTTACTTCAGCGCGCTTGATGGCACTAAAACGTGTGGTTATTTTTTGTTTTTGCTCACGAATTTCTAATTTCTGCCGCTCTTCCAGCTTCGCCAGATAGACTTCCGTCATTTGGCGTTTTTTAGCTTCTAAATCTTGGCTGAGTTTTAACAATTCTTGCTCATCCGCACGCAGCGTCGCCAAACGCTCATTAAATTCTGCCAGAATCTTCTCGAGTGCCTCAGCTTCACGAGTTGCAGCAAGGGCACGGGCACGATTTTCTTCCGCTAATTTTTTATAAGCTTCATCAGGAACTATCTCATCTTCTACCATCGCCAGGGCATGAGAGCGCAAGATCGAAGCCATCTCCTGTTCACGCTTGATGGCCTCGGCTTTCACTTCCGTTAAGCGCTGTTGATATGTGACGACATCCGTTTCAAAGACGCGGATGCGCTCAATGGCGGCGAGATATTTGTTGTTATGTTGCCCGAGATTTTTTTCTAAAGCATTAAGGCGTGCACCTAATTGCAATATTTCGCCACGACTCTTCGCTAGCGTATTGGCCGCTAGCGCTGGAGTCACCATAATTGAGAGAATTAGAATTAATTTTGCGAACGCCATTTTACCTCACGCATAGTGGCGGTCCACGGAATAGAGAAAGCTGCTAAACAGAGTGCAATTCCGACAAGATCAGGGCCTTGTAACATCACAGAAGAGATGGCGGTCAATACTACCACTAGGGCCAGTCCTGCGGCCGTTGTTTTAGCGCGCACTAATTGGCGACGCTGGAAACGCTCCACCAAAAAAGCTCTGCGGCTAAAATGACTAAAACAAAGAGCGAAGGCCAGTGCCCACACTAACAGAACTGGTACCAAGATCCCTGGAAAACCAAAGCGTGAAAGATAACGAAAAATAGGATGAGTGGAAAACAGTCCACCGACTTTGGGAGTACGCACTCCCGAAGTCGTAACGTGATCAGTTCCAAAACTCTTTTCAAGTCCAGTAACGAGTGCTTCTCCCGAACGTTGAGCAGCACTATTTTTTAGTACGACTCGTAACCCAAAAGCGGCAATATTTTTGGCATCGGCCGAATAGCTCTCGCCCATTTGTTGAATCAAGCGACCGAGCACTCCGCCCGTTTCAGCTTTTGCCATCGCTTCGACAGTGACAACTTCAGGATGACGACGAATTTCTTCGAGTACTTCTTCGCGATTAACAGATGAATCAAACAAAGCGGTAAAGTATGGACGGGCCCACGCATCAGGTGCCAGTGATACTAAACCTAAGTTGACACTCGGGCGATAAATACAAACCGAAGCCAACAAGAGAGTGCTCGCAAGAAAGAACACACCACGGCCTTTCAATTCCCAAATGACGGCAAAAAATTCTTTTAGATAAAACATGCTTGCCCCGCATACATGAGACGCCCCTGATCGAGGTGCGCAACCTTGCCTGGGAACTGCTTCACCATCTCGCGATTGTGAGTGGCCCAAACTAAGGTTAAACCTTTGCGTTGATTATAGTGACTAAGTAGTTCAAACAAACGAAAGCTCGCTTCGCGATCAAGCGCTGAAGTCGGCTCATCTGCCAAGAGTGCGTCTGGTTTTGCCAGTAGCGCACGGATCATCGCCACTTTACTCTTGAGTCCACCATTACAGTCTTCGATCTTGCGCTCCAGATGTTCATATACACCCATTACACGAGAGAGTTCGATCAATTCTTTATGAAATTGTTCACGCGAATCATAGAGTCGTGGATCATAGCTGACCCACATATTTTGCTCACATGATTTTTGTGACCACAGACGTAAGTCTTGAAAAACGGAGGCTACGAAAAACTTTGAATCATCCTGCATTCGATGCATTTTTCCATTGGTTGGATCAACCAGGCCTGCCATCAAATTCAGCAAAGTCGATTTACCGGCACCTGAAGCGCCGGTGACAAAAAGTATTTCTTTGGGAAGAACACTTAATTGCACTGATTGCAGCGCTTTGATTTTGCCAAAGTCGACGGTGACATTATCAAAATGAAAAACTGGACGGACCTTAGGGACCGCTGATGATTGAGGCGAATAACGCTGGGTATACATCCGTGCATCCTCGGCGGAAAGTTATGCTAAATCGCCATCTTGGCGTGCCTATTTCCTAGGCCCCTTTATTCTATCGGGGTGCAGAAACGTTCGGCAAGTGTCCTTTGGTCAGGGAAAAACCTGCCTCATTTAATCAGGAAACAATCCCTTCCTGGCGTAAGATTTCCCACGCAGATTCAGTACAATAGACGTTGGGAACGAAGTTAAATTTGTTCTGAAGGCTGGCGATCACAGAATTTTCCATATCTCCCAATAGCCGCACTTCCCCGTTATCCAAAAGGATCTTGGCCGGATCGCGCTCCAAGAGAAGATTGTCGGTGGTTTTGGACTTCACCAACTTCTTGCGACTTTTAACAAACATAATGTGCTTTTTTGGGAAATCTTCTAAGACCCAATCCACATCTGTGCCTTTCTTCTTCAAGACATCTTTGATTTCTTGCAGTTTTTCTTGGGCGCGACGAAGAATTTTTTCATTACCCTGATCATCATCTTGATCAAGTAAACGTTGCTTGAATTCATCACAACGAACTGTTCTTGGTGCAATCTCAAACAACAGACGGTTGGCCATATCTTTAAAACGCGGCGTTTTATCAAACTCACCGGTCATATAGTTACTATGAACCACTTGCATAAAGTACTGATCGTTAAAACCATAGAAGCGTTTTGGATCGTTCGCCACCATATCCATTAATTGCGAATAGGTGTAGACACGATTTTTTTCCAAAAGATGGTAGCACATCTCTTCGGCGATAGCGTCAAAGCGCGCTCCACGTGCACTGCGAATCACTTGTGAATACCAAGCATAGCGCGCCATTAAAAAGTCTTCGACGGCATGAAGAGCATTATGGTTAATCGCCATAATGTCATGCTCTCCGACTTTCACAGAACGGAAGTGATTCAGAAGATAGTCACGATCATAAGTACCGTAATGAATGCCGGAATAGTGAGCATCACGCAAAAGATAATCCATGCGATCGCAATCAATTTCTGAGTGCAGAATTTGATTCGCGAGCACACTCTTGTCCTTACCTTTT
>JBIKNE010000230.1:0-4502 GCA_044358855.1 Bacteriovoracaceae bacterium
TTGAATCCACATGTTTGGCAATTATGGACTGAGAATCCGTTTTTGTCAAAAGTGGTCCTTAACTCATTGTAAATTGGTCATACGTTCTGGCGCACGGAGCTTATCGAAGGCCCAAAAGTAGCTGACGCCTTTTGCTCTGGACCATTCGTTTCACGAATGAAGAATCATCAAAATCAAATGGGATTATATCGAGGACTCAACATGTCTTGAAGTAGATGTGGGGAGTTCTTCCATGACGCCCAATGAAGGGCGCCTTGAACAAAGGAATTTCATGGAAGAGATGCTGAGGGTTCTTACTCTCGTCATTATCTTGTTACAGCTCGCTGTAATTTTGAAAATGATGTGAGGAAGATTTAGGGGAGAGGGGGCGGAATCCCTCTCCCCACCTCTTCATTTCTACAAAACAAGCCTAGCAAAAAATCAAATCCGACTCACGAAATATCAAAAACCCGGGACTTATTGGTTATTGATCTCGATAGTACGATTCGATTACATATCTAGATGAAATATCATTTTATAATACATGCTGAAGCATCAGGATATTGGGCCCAATGTATTGAGTTGGAGGGCTGTCAGACACAGGCGGATAGCAGAGAAGAGTTAATGGAAAATATTCAAGAATTACTAAAACTCTTTGTGCTCGAAACTATTGATTCAAGACAAGCATCTTCAAAACTTGAGATAGAAAAATCAGGGCCAGATACTGTAACTGTTAGGGTTTTATCTAAAAATTAAGAATAAGTTTTGTAGAGATCTTTACCATCCTGGCGCAAAGAGCTCATTAATACATAAGTCTGAAGCCAGGATGCAAAACCAAACTTCGCTAACAGCTCGGATGCCCTAAAAGTGCATGACACCTTTTAGAGACACTTGAAGACAGTCTCGACAACTTTGTCCTGAGTTTTCTCATCGAGGTAAGGGTGCATGGGCAAGCTACAAACTCTCTTCGCAGCACGTTCTGCGTGAGGGAAATCGCCCACCTTGAAATTCATATCTTTATAGGCAGGTTGCAGATGAAGTGGAACTGGGTAATGAACTGCAGTTGGTACACCCATTTCATTCATCCGTTTGATGAACTCTTCGCGATTATCAACTTCAATGGTGAACTGGCCGTAAACGTTAGTGTAACCAGTGGGCAGAGCTTGCAGCTTTAATTTTTGACCCAAGAGTTCACGGTAGCGAGCTCCAATGCGAGCACGGGCCCCCACTTCTTGTGGGAAAATAGAAAACTTCGCGAGCAAAATAGCTGCTTGAAGAGTGTCGATGCGGCCATTGATACCAATGCGAGTGTGATGATAGCGTTTCTCTTGGCCATGAACACGAATTTCACGCATCGCCTGCGCCATTGCGTCGTCGTTAGTGAAAGTCGCGCCGCTGTCTCCGTACCCACCTAATGGTTTAGAAGGGAAGAAACTGGTTGCGCCAAATGTTGAAAGTGCGCAAGATTTTTTGCCTTTGTAGCTCGCACCAAAGCTTTGAGCTGCATCTTCTATGACTGGAATTTTGCCTGCTGCTTGGTTGATCGCATCCATATCGGCACACAATCCATAGAGGCTCACGGGCATGATGGCTTTGGTTTTTGAAGTAATCGCAGTAGCTAATTTTTTTGGATCGAGGTTATAGGTCTCTGGGTCAATATCGACAAAAATAGGCTTGGCCCCCAGGAGAGAGATCATTTCGCCAGTGGCAAAAAAGGTGAAGGGAGTGGTGACAATCTCGTCGCCTGGCTTGATTCCCAAAGCCATCATAGGGAGAAGCAGGGCGTCAGTACCGCTCGAGTTCGCAATACAGTGCTTTGCCCCTACAAAATTCGCGAGCTTATCTTCAAGTTCTTTCACTTCGGGGCCCATGATGTATTGGCCATGGCTCAAGACCTTCATCATCCCTTCAGTGAGTGCGGCGTGAATGTGTTTTTGTTGCGTCTTGAGGTCGATAAATTCCATGCATTTTCTCTCTGTAAATCTTGTGAAGGAATGAGCTAGTATTCACCCTCTACATAAGGAGTGTCTAGATGAAGAATTTCGCTGTTATTGGTGTGGGTGGTTATATTGCTCCTCGTCACTTGGAGGCCATTGTTAAGACGGGCAATCGCGTGGTGGCAGCACTTGATCCAAACGATTCCGTTGGTCTTCTTGACCGTTACGCACCTGATGCAAAATTTTTTACCGCCTCTGAAGATTTTGAAGCTTATTTGCAAGATATGAAAGGAACTGAGAACGAAGTTCATTATGTGAGCATTTGTTCACCTAACCATTTGCACGCCAGTCATATCAAAATGGCATTCAGACATGGCGCTGATGCGATTTGTGAAAAGCCGATAGTTTTAACTGTAGAAGAAATCGAAGAACTCAAAGGTTTGGAAAAGCAAACTGGCTGTAAGGTTAGTACTATTTTGCAATTGCGCGTGCACGATGCGATCAGGAATCTCAAAACTCAAATCAAAAATTCAGACAAGAAAAAGCATGAGATTGAACTCACCTATATCACTTCACGAGGTGACTGGTATCATCGCTCTTGGAAAGGTGAGACACGTAAGTCGGGTGGACTCACAACAAACATTGGTGTTCATTTCTTTGATATGATTACTTGGATTTTTGGCAATCCAACAAAGAACGTTGTTCATGTAAAGACCGATACAATCGCGTCTGGCTACCTTGAACTAGAGAGAGCAAACGTTAAATGGTTCCTCACTGTAGATCGTAGCTTCTTGCCCGAAGGTGCTGCAGGTAAGACTACTTTCCGCTCACTTAAAATTGACGGCAATGAATTTGAATTTTCAGATGGTTTTACCGAACTTCATAACACGGTCTATGCTTCAGTTTTGAATGGAATGGGTTATGGTCTTGAAGATGTAACACCCGCAATTAAAATTGTGGAAGATATCCGCGAGCTTGAACCAGCAGGTGTAAACGAGGAAACATCTCATCCAACTGCTTTGAATTGTATTCTATGAATTATACTAAACATGAAACAGCGATTGTAGACGAAGGCGCCATTATTGGAGCCGGTACTCGTATTTGGCACTGGGTTCATATTTCTAGTAAAGCCGTCATCGGTGAAAAGTGTTCATTTGGACAAAACGTGTTCGTTGGTAACAATGTTAAAATCGGCAACAACGTTAAAGTTCAAAACAATGTTTCAGTCTATGACAATGTCTTTATCGAAGATGATGTTTTCTGTGGCCCATCGATGGTCTTCACTAACGTCTACAATCCTCGTTCACAATTTACACGCAAAGATGAGTATCGCAACACTTACGTAAAAAAAGGTGTCACGATCGGGGCCAACGCCACCATCGTGTGTGGTGTGACTTTGGGAGAGTATTCTTTTATCGCTGCTGGTGCCGTGATCAACAAAGACGTAAAACCTTTTGCATTGATGGCAGGAGTTCCTGCCAAGCAAATTGGATGGATGAGTCGGTTTGGGGAGAAAATTGATTTTAGTAATTCCAATGAGTGGATTTGTAAAAGCACTAACGATCGATATGTTAAAGAAAGTGAAATGGTAAAAGTTATGCTATGAGAGCGATACTGCGAATAGTTTTGCGATCTCTTAAGCTACTCTCGACCGAAGACTTAAAAAGTGTTAAGTGGCTAGTGCTACTACAGTTACTTGTTTCATTGTTTGAACTCGTTGGAATTGTGTCCATATTACCGTTTATGAATATTGCTCTAAAGCCAGAGCAGATTCACTCAAACAAATACTATTCCTTTTTATATACGTACTTCCATTTTGATTCACAAAAGCAGTTTTTGATTGCCGCAGCGATTGTGTGTTTGATTTTAATTGTATTTGGGAATCTCCTCAAGGCTATTTCTAGCTATCAGTTAATAAAATTTACGAATATTCAAAATTTTAAGCTAGGTAGAAAACTACTTCATTCTCATATTAATAGAGAGTATGAATATTTTTTGAACCACCATTCATCTGACTTATCAAAGCTTGTGCTTTCAGAGGTGGGTCAATATGTAAGTGGATTGTTGATCCCGGTATTCAAGCTTGCCGCTAAGTCGCTGTCAGCATTTATCATTCTTATAATGCTAGTGATTGTAAATCCTCAAGTCGCCATAATGATGGCGACAATACTTTCCGTATCGTATGGAATGTTGTTCTACTTCACGCGAAAGAAAATTGAACAATTAGGATTAGAGAGATCAAAAGCAAATAAACAGAGATTTAGAGCAGTAAGTGAATCAGCAAATGCATTTAAAGAAATTAAATTTTTAAGAAGTGAGAAACATTATCTTGAAAAATTTGATATGCCTTCCTTGGCGCTCGCTAACGCAAGTGCGCACAATACAATGCTTAGCGAGATACCAAAGCATTTCCTGGAGGCAATTGCCTTTGGGGGAATGTTGTTGATTTCAATTTTCTTAATTTCAAATCAAGGGATGGCGAATGCAATTTCGATGCTAGCTCTATATGCTTTTGCTGCTTATAAACTCATGCCCTCATTGCAGGAGATTTTTGCATCTCTTGCCAATATTAAATTTACTAGGGCG
>JBIKNE010000231.1:0-4493 GCA_044358855.1 Bacteriovoracaceae bacterium
CAGTCGAAAGATAGTTTCTTCTACTGTGCTGGGCATATCTTCGGTTTGGAAGAGATACCACTTCATTTCATCGACTAAGCTATAAAACTGATCTAGAGCTGCGATCGTTTCACTTGAACAATGAGCTAAATCTTTTATTGTCGCTCGCTCATAGCGCGAAGAAAAAACCCAAGGGAAATGATCACGCGTTCTGCGCATAGCAAAGACTTCAACAAATTCTTTACGACGTGATTTAACTCGCTGAAGAAGATTTTGCGCATCTAACTTAAAAAGCAATAAATAGCGTTGGGTGATTTCATCTTTATTGGATTTCATTCCCCTCTCCTATCAAGACGCTAAACCGGGAACCTTCGCACGACGGCCACCTGGCCAGACGCGGGCGCGATTAAGACGCAATTCATGGAACCTCTTTAGTTTAACACAGAGAGTTTCCAGATTGAGAGGGTAATTCAAGAAGAAGTAATTCTTTTGGCGATAAATCTTGCTGCCAAGATCTAATTTTTTAAAGCTCGATAAATGAAAAAAGCTTAAGCGTTCTTGTCTAAGAAGCATACCCAAGATAGGGGCGATGTTCTTTTTGAATGCATTGAATTGTAAGGCGTGACGGCTAGAACAGATGACTGTCACATGTCCCGTAGCTGTGAGAGCGGCCAGCCGTGAGACTTGATCAATTTTTACGGGAAGTAGTTTAATACCATGTTTGGCCAGTTCAGCCGAAGTAGCGTAAAACATCTCATCAAGGCGCTCTTCGAGCATCACCCAAAAGAAAAAAATCTCGTTGTTTTTATCAGTCGTTTCCACGACCACTGTATCGGTTTAAATCAGACGACTCTTGAAGCGAGATCCAAAGACAGTCAGCGCCAGCAAAAGACCAAGACTGAGTGAAAGCATCGGACTTCCACCGCTACCTCCACCGCCTCCTGACATATCAACAGTGCCGCAACTTAATGCCGAGCCTGTGGTTTCCTCTGATTTAGCTGCCAAAGGAGAAACATATCCAATCGCCTGTCGTCTTTTAGTCTCATTAACGGTTACTGACATGCCTTGTTCATCATCCCAGTGGAGGCCCTGATAATTGACTTGGAGACTTGGCGCCATGACGGCATCTCCAACCTCTGAGTGATCAAGTCCTAGGGTATGGCCCAATTCATGAACCAACACAGTCTTTAACTGAGTTGGGAATGAATTAATGGGATGATTGCCATTGATAATAATTTCCGCACGAGCGACATAAGGGCCACTGGTGTAGCGAATCGCTACTGCCAAAGTCGAACTTTCAGAGAGGCCAGTTTCTGCGCCAAACTTGGTTGACCAACGAATGATATTTCGATTTGAACTTGGGCTGCCTTGCTGAGAAGAAACATTCCACAGCTGATCGATTAAGGCATCTTCCCACTCGGTGACTGCTTCATCTGCCAGTTGTTTAATGAGCTGCAGACGAGTGGGATCCGTGTCCATCACCATGAATTGTACGGGCAGAGAGGCCCAGTAAAATCCATTACTGAAGTCTTCAGTGAGGCGATACGCCTTCGCCTGACTCCAGGTTAAAACCATGAACATGAATACAATAAACTTCTTCATGCGGGACATCCTTTCCCATTAAACGACTAGTTTGCCGCCTCTAACCAACAAAGTTTTCCTTTATTGAGTTGCACTACATACTGTCGTCCCACCTCAACATTGAGCGGACCGAATTTGAGGAATTCTACTTCCACATCTTCATTCACATTCAATGAACCCTTGAGGGACTCTTCTATGGCAAACACTACCTTTTGTTTGCTCAATGCATGCTGTGACCCCTCCCCTTCCTTGACCTCACTTGCCACCGCTCTAAATTGAGTCGGGCAATCGATCTTGGGAGCGACAGATAATCCCCATACCGGGCCTGTCCAGAGTAAGCATGTTATGAACCAAGCATAAGGTTTTTCAGCCATCCGTGGTCTCCTCGTAAGGTCGGCCATCCTGGCCAGCCTTCTTGATTACATGTTTGCACGTCCCGGGCCAAGCGCAAGCGCTCTGGGGGTTAACGAATTATCGACTAATTGGATGATGAAAAAGGGCAAAATGCGCCCCTATCCTATGGGGTCAGAGTGCCCCCTGGGGAAGAAATGTCCCCTGTTAATACTGCAAATGTTTTTTGATGAGTTGCGGATCAGACCATTGCAAATGTACCAACGCCATAATGCTCGCCTCGAAAGCTAAGCGTTCATCTTGGTGTACTAATGCAATTTTTAGCAACTCTTCCCAGCGACCACCAAGTATTGAATCTTTGAGTTGATTCAGCAGTGTGAGTTTTTGATTGTCACTCGACTTGAGCATCAATTGCGCAACCTCTTGATTCAAACGTTCAGACCAATCATTTTCAAAGATAGCTAACTTAGCCATGACATCTTTTTTTATTTGTTCTTTGAGTGAAATTCCTTCGTAGCTATAGTCGTAAGAGTGAAGATTATGCATAACTTCGTAGCGACGCTTAAGTGGCCAAGGAGTTTGTCGATCGAAAACTAAATCAATTTCGTTCTCCATTCTTTTTTGAAAAGAAGCCCAATGCTTAGGAAATTCCTGAGGTGTGAAATTGTGAATTGTTTCTAGCGCCCAACCAACCTGAGTATCTTGTCCAAATCCAAGAATCGCGGCGGCCTTGTTAGCTAGTTTTCTACCTTGAGGAATGAGCAATAGCGCAACCAAGACACCGGCCAAAATAAGTGTGCGTAATAAATCTAAACCGAACTGAGTTAAATGCTGTTGCCAAGAACTTGTCATCTGAACAACAGGAGAAACAACTTTTTCAATAACTTCTACTCTTTCTTGAACAGGAGCTGCCGGTGGAATTTCATGGATCGTAGTCAGTCGATCTAATTGACGGAGTTCAATAAGCTTATCGAGATTTTTCAATTCGTCGAGTTGCTCTAGTTTATCCAGCTGACCTAGCTTGTCTAATAAGGGGAGATTGTTAAGAGCATCAAGATGTTTTAGTAGATTAAACTTTTCAGAATTTGCCTCGAGTAATTCTTTCAATCCACTCAGCTCTTCTAATTTCGTCAGTGCAGTCAGTTCTTGCAATCGATCTAGATTTTCAAGATATTTCAAGTGATCAAGACGCTCTAGCCCCCCAAGATCGCGCAGTGATCCCAGAGCATCAAGGCGATGAAGAGCATGTAATTTATCAAGCGACTCCAAACGATCTAAATTTTTTAATTCTTTGAGTGAGTCTAGCTTTTGCAGTTGATCGAGTTGTTTAAGCTGAGCGAGCGATTCAAGCTGGCGAAGTTCATTGAGTTTTTTTAGCTCTTCTAATTGCTGCAGATTATTTAGATTATCAAGCTTTTTAAGTTCTTCTAACTTCTCAAGCAGCTGCAATTTATCAAGACCTTCAATTTTATCTAATTTGGTGAGATGGCTGAGAAGATGTAAGTTAACTAAATGATCGAGTGAAGAAAGTCGCGAAAGTTCTCGTAAGCGTTCAAGCCCACCTAAGGAACTAATCAGCTCATCGATTTTATTTTCGAGGTTAGTCACAGCACTAGTCATGTGTTGTGCCTATCGGATTTATTAAACAAAAAAAAAGAGAGGGAAACCCTCTCCTTTTTTCTTGAGTATGCTTGTTAGGTTTTATTGCCCACTGGCCTTACGTTGATACTGATAATGACTGCGGCGAGCTTCTTCTTTGAAAGAAGTAATATCACTGTCATTTACATGTGAGGCAATAAATTGCTCCATACAGCCGGCCAATTTATTGTAGCTCATGCACATGTTATAGAGCGCACCTTTGGTATCGGTTGAGCTATTGATTTTAAAACCAACCCCCATTTCCATATTGCTTATCGCTTGGTCCGAAACCATGGGGATATCAATGCCAATTTTCTTTCCAACAAGATGGGCCATATCAAAACAATCTGCACTTTGACGCTCACCCGATACAATTTGCTCTTTAATCAGATAGCGTAAAGCATTGTCAGTTGATGTGAGCGAGTTAAGTTCTGTTCTATCTCCAACCTCTGAGGCGAGATCAAACGTTTTATTATAGTCACCACTTTTTGTTTTGGCGGCATCACAAGAAGCAGCATCAGCTTCCAGCTTTCTCGATACTTCTTTAAGTGCTTGAAGAGCTTTTTCGGGCTTATGCTTCCAATTATACCAAGCAAGACCACCTAAAACCGCAGCGACTACCGCCGCAATAATCACAAGAATCGTTCCGGAAATTGGCTCAGCATACGCATCTGAAACAAAAAATTGTCCATATATCATTTGAAGCATAGTGGTTTTTTTGCTTCCGAGTGCTTCAGAGATTCTGTCTTTAATTTGCGCCACACTGGCATCTTTGAAGCTCAAGACTTTGCCTTCCACCATAATCTGATGCTTATAAATATCAGCGAGGGTAAAGCTCACTTTGCGTCCATCAAAACTTGCTACCCAATAGCCCTTGGACTTCTCAGTAAAAAGTGGAATCTTATTTCCTTTGGCAGAAGCAATGATGGCTTCAACTTGCTGCT
>JBIKNE010000232.1:0-4465 GCA_044358855.1 Bacteriovoracaceae bacterium
ACAGCAAATACTTCTCAAACTACACGCTGATTGCGACTTCCACCACCGGCAAACATTTGCAAAAGATGGGACTTAAAGTGAAGCGTGTTCTCTCAGGTCCAATAGGTGGTGATGCGCAAATTGCAGCGATGGTGGCAACTGGTGACTGTCACGGAGTGATTTTCATGCGCGATCCCTTGGGGATGCATCCCCATGAACCAGACATTTATTCATTACTGCGTATCTGCGATGTCCACGATGTGCCGTTGGCCACCAACCCAGCTTCGGCAAAGTTGTTGGTGGAGGGTTTCAAATAGTGCTCCTTGTCCGACCTTTTTAGTCTACCAGGTAAAAGGCTGCCCTCTTTTACGATCGAACTGAAATGCTAGAATGTAAGCGTTAACTCGGGGGAGAGGGCCATGCCATTAGTCATTTTATTTGCGAGTTTCCTTTTCACATTTAAAGCTGAGGCTCAAAGCTGTCCTTACATCACCGAAAAATCAGCTCTCACTAGTTTGCAAGAGCAGGCCAGTGATCTCGAATTGAAAGTTTATGAAAAAAAATCCACTGCCGCCTGCCAGCGTCGCCTCGATGAACTCAAGAGTCGCATTAGTAAAGTGGATCAACTCGAATCCAAAATTAACACCGCTGTCTCATTGACCAAGAAATCCACTTCTCAGGTTGATAGTGCTGAACTCAGTGAAACACTCAAAGCGAGTTCGGCTGCCGCGAATTCTCTCTCCGGACTATTAAGCGGAAACTGCGATCTCAGTAACTCCAACTCAGAAATTCTCTCAATTGCTGATCGCCTCGCCTCATCTCTTGAAGCAGGTGCCACGATCCTTGCTTGGAAAGATCCAGCTTCAGCGGTTATTGGGGCCGTCACAGCAATCGGAGCAAGACTCCTGGTGACTGTTGGCCATTGGTTTAATAGTCGAAATCAGAACCTGGATATCGCTGAATCTAATCTTGATGACCGCCGTTATCTTGATTCTTTATGCTTCTTTAGAAATCTTACTCAGCGCTATGACCAGCTCCGTTCTAGCACGCAAAATACGACACAATTGCGTGAATTCATAGCCAACAAACAACGCGAACTCGAGCAACTTTCCTGTCAAGAAATTGCACCCTCCGCTGATACCAATCTCAATGAGCTATTAAGTTTTGCCGGCAAATTGCAAGAACACCTCAAGGATAGAAACAATTTTGAAGCGATGTGTGCTTCGGCTGTCGATCAGCTCTCCGATGCTCGCTTAGAAGTCAGTCTACGACCTTTGATGCTCAAAGCGGATTGTCAGAATCAGCCTAAGAGCTATCAAGTTCGTTTATTTTGCGAAAAGCATCGTCAGCTTAATGAGTTTGCCCAGTCTCCAAACTGTGAAGACGAGGAAAAGGCGCGTGCCTTTTTAAAAAATGCCCAAACCTATGCCGAACTGCTACCAAAAGTTCGTAAAGTTTTAAGACCTGATGAACCAAAAGAATTAATTGATCGTCGGGCTCGCGTTAAAGATGAACTGGCCGATCTTCAGTTACAATTAAGACTCTACGATCAAATGGCCAATGAGCCGGCGACGATGCGCCAACTAACCGCACGCTCAATGGAAAACTTAGGAATTGGTCTTTTAGGTAAAAAATTTGAATCATATGCAGAAAGAAGTCTTGATCGTGCAGATGATGCTAACGATGCCGCTTCAGATGAAATAAGTGAATTGCAACGATTTATGAAAAAAAATCAAAATGATAAGTCACAGATCTGTCGTATGATTACCAGTGCACAATACAAAATCACGAGTGCCCAGGATGCTACTCAAAGCGTGAATCTCATATGCCAGACACTTGCGAATGGAGGTAATCCTCCTTTGCGTTCCAGTGATATGAGCTACGACTCACTTTCCATGGACAGCAACGGCAACAATGTTACAAAACGCTGCAACAAACTCTCGACGCTAATGTCTAAAGAAGCATCACGTTCGCAACAGAACAGTGGTCTTCTGACACGAATTAGAAACGAAGTCAGCTGCCAGTAATCACCAAACCGCATTCACTCCTGCTACGACGTTACGTCCTGGCAAGGGAGCAATATCTTTGACGAATGAGACGTGGTTGCGTGCTTTTTCATCGAAGATGTTTTTTACACGTACAAACACACTGAGTTTCGAATCATTCCAGTTGATGGTTTTGAGCACACCCATATCAAGCATGTCATAGCCGCGTGTGCGCGTTTCATTGGCAGCAGTATCATGCTGTTCAAAAACATGCTGGAGTTCAGTGTCTAAGAGCCACTGGCCCTTGTGCCACTCAACCCCAGCCGATAAGCGCGCAGGAGAGAGGCGCGGCAGATTTTGTCCGTTATCGAGATTTCTCGCGCGTACCCAGTCAGCTTTTCCTAAGACAATCCATTCGCTAGGAACCAGTTCAAAGCGAGACTCCGCATCCATACCGTAAAAACGTGCATCAACTGGTTCGTAGTTAAATACGCCAAAGCCCGAATCGACATCAGTCGCCCCAGTTGGAGTAAGAGCAATATAATTATCAAAGTCTTGTACGAAGGCCGACACGCGACTCTTCACACGGGCAGTTTCGTGACGAAGAGTGGCTTCCAGAGATTTTCCTTTCTCTTTGCCTAAACTCTCATCCCCTTCTTCAAAGGTACCCGTCGCCAAGTGCGCTCCATTAGAATAAAGCTCTTGGAAAGTCGGTGCGCGCTCAGTGTAGCTGGCGGTCAGTCCCCCACTGATACTCCCCCACTTATGTAACCAACCCACCGCCGATGAGAGACCGGTGAATCCATGTTCCGTGCGCTCACCAAAATTATCCGAAGGGCGACGCTCACTCAAAGAATCTTCCATGCGAAAACCAAAATTAAAAGTATCCGTCGCCATACGTTTTTCGTGAAAACTAAAAAGCGCAGCGACCCGGTTGTCGGCCTTCGGCAGATAGGCCTCTTCGCCTCTAGCTGAAAATGTAAAGAGTTGCGTTTGTAATCCTGCTACATGATGCCAATCACCACGCGAGCGCAAAAACTCTAAGCGTGATTCATTGCCACTATTCTTGAAAACTGTGCCAGTCGCCCCTTCTTCAATTTCATCGTGCTGATAAGTTGATTGGGCGGAACGCAGACGGATTTTATCGACAAGACTTCCTTCAGGGCGCCATTCGCCGCCGAACTCATAACGATTTTGACGAAGATGAATTTGTACCACTTCTTCGGCCACCGAGCCATATTGAGTCCCAAAGTGAGAGACAGAAAAGCCCACATGTCCTCGATCAAACACGCGACTCACACCTGCCGCCGCGCCTTCTTGTTTGACTTGGGAATTATTGAGGCGCTTATTACCGGAAATACGCTGATCACCAAAATCCCTGAACGAACCATCAAGGTGAGTCATCCATTGATTTTTTCCCCAATCAAGCCTGGCCGAAGTGGCATGTCCGCCGTAGGCACTCTCAGACTGTGTATCAATTTGCGAAATCGCTCCCGCTTCAAAATCTTTGTGAATACGCTGATTATTGATATTGATCACACCGCCGACAGCACTGGCGCCATACAATAGTGACATGGGTCCACGGACAATATCCACTTGATCTGTGTTGAGTGTATCAACCGGCACAGCGTGATCCACACTTTGCGCCGAGGCATCCATGGTACCTAAACCATTTTGCAAAACACGAATGCGATCTCCATCAAGACCGCGAATGACGGGACGGCCCGAGCCTGGTCCAAACGAACCACTATTTACGCCCGCTTCTTTAGAGAGCGAATCGCCAAGATTGGTTGAGCGTTTTTTCTGCCACTCATCTCCTCTAAGGGAAGTGGTGGAAGGCAGAAAATCATAAAGTGAACTTTGTTTCTCAAGCACGTGAATTTCACCTAAGTGAACTTCGTCGGCAAAGACGTTTGAGAGGAAAAGCAAAACGATGAACATAGAGACTCCTATGCTCAACAGTCTAAAACTTGTTGCGACTAATTTGCAACAACTAAATCTGGTTTTCGAAAAGATAAAACGGGATGGTATTGAGGGAACGAATGGCATCCCATAGATTTTCATGGGCGCCTGGGTCATGCTCGACGCCATCTTTGACCACTTTGCCGTTCACAACGCGGGAAGTGTAACGCAATCTTTCTAAGAAATGTTTGCGAATCGCCATATTAAAATCTTCATCATCGATGAGAACCGCCATCTCTGCATTCAAGCGCTGAATTGAACGAGGGTCCATATTGAGCGTTCCAATCCAAGTATACTGATGATCAATCAGCATGGTTTTGGCGTGCACCATCCATAAGGCAGATTCCTCATTTTCCGGTACGACGAGATCTTCTGCTTTCATGTAATGACCGTTATTTAAAAACAGATCAAAGCCCATGCGCGAAAAATCCAGGCCCTCTTTGAGAGTGATATAATTAACAATATATTCGTTGCTTGCCTTCTTTGCATTGAGGAGCAGCATCACATTTACATTTCGCTCTTTGAGTCGTTTGAAAACC
>JBIKNE010000234.1:0-4442 GCA_044358855.1 Bacteriovoracaceae bacterium
GAAAGTGCCTTTAAGCTCGGTGTTCTCTCGCTTGAAGAGCGCGCAAAGGTTGAAACTCTTTTCTGGAAGATCACTCGTTCGGTAGTGGAAGTTTCAAAGAAAGATGAATACGCACCCGATGAAATTTTGATGCTCAGAAATCAAATGGCATCGCAATACCTATCTAACCTCTCTATCTTCCAATCTGCTCCCGATACTTGGGGGATTGGTCAGATTCTCCCAGTTGTGCCGATCCATCGCTTGAATCAAAAACCTGAAGTGTTGGCGAGCATTGCCGACATTACCTGCGATTCAGATGGCAAGATTGATTGCTTCTTATCACCTGATGGTCCATCCAACACCGTTCCACTACATAAGCTTACCGAAGGTGAAGATTACTATCTGGGTCTATTTATGACCGGTGCCTATCAAGATATCATGGGTGATATGCATAACTGTTTTGGCCGCTTGAATGAAGTGCATGTATTCTGTGATGATGATGATCCAACCGACTTCTACATTGAAGAAATTATTCCAGGAAATCGTTCTGACCAAGTCTTGAAGACACTTCAGTACAATCCGGAAACAATGGCGCAAACCATGAAGGCGAATATTGATCTACAAGTTAAGCGCGGCAAGATTCGTCCACGTGAAGGTGTTGATCTAACTGACTTCTACGAGAATTGTTTGGGAAGTTACACTTATCTTCGCAAGTAATTACTGTTTCACACACATAACCATCAGGAGCTGCAAAACATTCGTTGTTTTTGTAGCTCCTTCACCGTTTTCAGAATCACCTAAATGACCGGCGTGAGTGAGAGGACGGTATCCTTCTGGACAACTTAAACCTTCAAGCCGAAACCCTCGCTGCATATCTGTGAAAACACATTGAGCTTGATTAATCCGATGACCTTCACAGAAAACTCCATCTACCTGCATGGCCGTATGGGGAACAATATTGGGAATTTCTCCTAAAAATGATCCACGACATTCAAAATTAATGACTCCACAAACACTTCCCGTGCCTGCCTTGTTAGTCACCGGCATAACAGGTGAATGTGTTGCGACCGAATTTAAATTACCCTTGATACAATCTGTAATCATTTGATCTGGAATTTCAGTGACTATTGTTAGCGAAATAGGATTGGAAGAAATAGGTTCTCCATCTTCAATTGGGTCCCACATCACTTGCAAATTAGTTTTATGAACCAATTTGTTTCCCTGATTTTCGATGGGATTATTTATATCGGCGGAAAAAAATATATCTCTAACTTTATATTCCCCAAACACTTGATCTATTTCGAGTACAACTTTATTTCCAATGCTTACCTTCACAATATCTTCAGTTGGGGGCAAATCCTCACTATTAAAAAATTTCCCAGCGCTACCGGCCCGATTTTGGAAAGCACTGGCACAAACTCCAGGCTTCTTTAATTCTTCGCTGAGTTTATTAATAATCTCTTCATGTGGCAGCGCTTGGATCTTGGCGCTTTTTTCAGAATTCTCGGCCAATTGATCTGTCGTTTTACTCTTAGCATTTGGCGTAAGAGTCTGAAGTTTTTTGATATCTCTCATCATGTAGTAAATCAAACCACCAAGGATGGCCAACATGATTGCAATTGGTTTTAAACTCATGCCATCTTGCTTAAAGAGTTTCATTTAACATCGCCAAATATTGGTCTTTGTAACCTAGATAAGATTTGTAATGATTCCCATATCGATCTTTTTCTTGTGTGGTCAGTTCTCGTTGGATACTGGCCGGTCGACCCATAATCATGCTGCCGGGAGGAAAAACTTTTCCAGGAGGAACTAATGTTCCTGCCGCCACCACTGAGTTCTCACCTATGATAGCGCCATCTAAAATGATCGCTCCCATGCCGATGAGACAACTGTCGCCAATAGTACAGCCATGCATGACCACACTATGTCCGATGCTGACATTACTTCCAATCGTTAAAGCATTTTTTTCGGTCACATGGAGCATACTTAAGTCTTGCACATTAGTATTGGCGCCGATTCTAATATAGTTCACGTCAGCACGGACAACAGCGTTGTGCCAAATAGATACATGATCTGCAAAAATCGCTCGTCCTACGATTTGTGCACCAGGGGCAATATAAACCCCTGCACCAAACTCATGCGTCCAATTTAAGTAACGGTGGATAGGCATTTCGACTCTCCATGGGCTCGACAATATCTTTATTCTAGCGCAAGCTGGTTTCTGTGGGGAAACAGATTACCCTTCCTCTCTAATCAAGTATGTCTTTGTCTAATCCAAATATACCAACGGACTGGGGACTTGACCCTACCTCTTCGCACAGTAAAAAACTGAATGAGCAACTGGGAGCTCTCGCCAGACGGTTGGTTAAAAGTTATCATGAAACTGCAGGCGATAAGGCCGCTCGCCAAGAGGTCATTTTTCGCTTCTATCGAAAATTCTATACTATGACGCTCTGTAAATCTTGTGTCGAAGCGGGAGTCAATCGAACACCGGCGCGAGATCGAATTCTCGACTTTCCATGGTGGGAATTAGAAGAGAATAGATTTATGTGTTTAAAAATTTGGGAAAAAATAAACAAATGAAATTATCACTCGTTCTCGCCAGTACCTCACCCTACCGACGCACTTTGCTAGAGCGCTTAGGCTATCCGTTTGAAATAGAGAAGCCGCAGGTGGATGAGGACAGCTATAAAAAACTCAATCTCACCCCTCCCCATTTAGCCAGTCGTTTAGCACGGGAAAAAGCCTTAGAGGTGGCCCGTCGCTGCCCAGGTAAGCTGGTCATCGGCGGTGATCAAGTGGCCGCCCTTAAAAATGATATTTTAGGTAAGCCTGGCAGTATTGAAAATGCCGTCGCGCAATTATTGAAACTACAAGGCCAAACTCACCAACTCCATACTGCGCTTCATCTCCTTGGACCAGGGATTGATATTCCACTCTTAGAAACAACCCAGCTCACTATGAGAAAATTAGATTTTCAAGCGATAAAGACTTATGTGGAGCTAGATCGACCTCTCGACTGTGCTGGCTCTTACAAGTTAGAAGCGCGAGGAATTAAATTATTTAGTAAGATTGAAGGTGGAGATCACGACGCTATTGTCGGCGTTCCTCTCATGCAATTACAAAACAAACTTATTGAACTAGGTTTTGCTTTTTTTGATAAGTGACGCGAGTTCAATAATTTGTCGATTTTCGCGAATAAACATACCTTCATCGCCTTTAAGTGCATCCGTGAGCATGGCACGCGCAACTTGCTCGGCGTCCACCGGCGCACTCTTAGGGAAATATCGTTGAAGAAAGCCGGCAATTGGTGCGAGCGTTTTTTGCGCCACCAATTCACCGAGACGCAATTCAGGACGAGGTGCCAATAACAATGATGGACGGTAGATAAAAAACGCTTGAAAGAAATGATCTTTTAAAACTTTTTCAACTTCGGCTTTTACTTTTAAATAATTCACCCAAGCGTGAGGATCAACGCCTTGAGCACTGACTAAGTAAAACCGCCTCACATCAGTTTGCTTAGCAACAACCAACGCCTCATGAGCTACACGTAGCTCGAGTTCACGGAACTTGTCCTGGTCACCAGCTTTTTTTAAAGTACTGCCGAAGCAATAGAAAAAATCTGTTAACTGAGCATCTAATTTCCAAGGACGATAAAACTCGGCAAAATCGTAAGTGATAATTTTTTTATGCTCAATAGACAATTTACGACGTGTTGGCACGTGCACTTTAGAAAATTTGTCTGAATCTACTAAATGGCGCAAAAGCTGTTGTCCGACTGCGCCTGTGGCACCTAGAATAAATGCATGACGCTTATTTGCTGCTGACATTTTCCATCCTCCAAGCTTCAGGACTATTGTATGACGAGATTTTTTAAAAGATTACTAATTGTTTTCGTTCTTATAGGGGCACCGCTCTTTTCTGCCACCGCCGCCTTTACCCCAAAGGTTCCTGCCGGTTTTAAAGTTTCGCTCTACGCCACAAGTCCCAATGCCCGCCAAATGGCGCTCTCACCCAGCGGTCTGCTCTACGTTGGCAGTATGGCGGCCGGAACAGTGAATGTTATAGAAAATGGTAAACACCGCACTTTGCTGGAAAAACTCAGTCACCCCAGCGGCATCATTTGGCACAAAGGCGATCTCTATATTGCAGAAATCTCCCGCCTGTCAGTTATTCGCCAAATCGATGACGTGGTTAAGAAAAAGCAAAAGCCTAGCCTCGTCGCCTTAAAAACAGACCTTCCTAGTGACTATCATCATGGCTGGAAATATTTGGCGATCGGACCAGATGAAAAAATTTATATTCCAGTAGGGGCCCCCTGTAATGTCTGCCCCGCGGAAGATCCCTATGCCGCCCTTCATCGAGTGACACTTGATGGAAAAAAAATGGAAACAGTCGCACGTGGCATACGAAATACCGTTGGTTTTAGTTTCCATCCAGTCACGAAACAATTATGGTTCACA
>JBIKNE010000235.1:0-4439 GCA_044358855.1 Bacteriovoracaceae bacterium
AACAAGGCACGTTGCTGAATATCCACTCCACAGGGAGCTTCCTCGTTGAGTTGATAGACCTGACGTTGCTCTGAGGATGAGTTCAATATATCGCTAGATTCACTATATCGACTGCCAATTTGATCGGGCTTAACACCAATACGGCGAAACATTTTTGCCATTAATTCATTATCCATCGCCGTCGAAGTCGCATGAAGCGATTCCGACTTTTGATGAATATCAATCAACCAATCGATAATATCTGCCTGGGCCATGCGATATTGTGGCAAAATGGGTTGAAAGTTGAAAAGGTATGTTGCACGCATAAGAGTCCCTTGCTAAGGCATTGACTCTTTATGGCATAAAACAGAGTTAGACTGATAGAGATTTCTTCTAAACAGGCTAAAAATTGGCAAATTATCCCAGTTAGTTCACAAAAGATCTCAAATAATTAACGAGATCTTCTCTATCTCTATGATCAAGTGGTGCTCGCCACCCAGGCATCTCGCCTTGCATCTGAGAAATGCTTAGATAAAACTCAAAATGGGCCACCTCTTTCAGCGTCTTTTGGAGATTGGCCGGTTGTACTTTTTGCTGTTTCGCTAAATGGCCATCGCCTCTGCCTCGCTCACCATGGCACTCAAGACAATTCTTTTTATATAGTTCTTGTCCTCTTTGAATACTATCTTTAAGCAATTCATTTTTGACGATAGTTGGTTTGGGTGATGAAAGTGGCACGATACCATGTCGCATTTGCCGAGTATCATAGGCTTCACGTTCAACGGTATTTACACGCGAACAACTTAAAACCAAAAAAACCAACAGAAAAAATTTCATTTTAACCCTTTAGATCGCTTCGTTGTAGCGCATTTGGCATAAGGAGCTCTACCAAGGCATTCAATGCATCAGTCGTCGTAAAGATTCCATATAATGAATTATCATCATCTAGAATAATTGCAGAGCCAATTTTTAGTGAAGACAATTTATAGGCAACTGCACCTAAATTATCATTCCCATAAGCCGTCAGAAGTGAAGTATGCATAATATCTTCTACCAATAATTTTTCACTCCAGGGCCTTGTTATGAATGTAACGATGTCCCTTTCTGAGATAATGCCTACCACTGACAATCCATGGATAACTGGCAAATGTCTAATCTTATGGGTTTGCATCAAATCGAAGGCACTACCGAGGGACTCACCCGCAGTGATGGTATGGACAATAGGACTAGTAAATTCTTCGACAATTAAATCATTAAAACTCATATTACCTCCACAATTTACTGTGTCATAATTTGCTTTTCTAAAAACTGATTTGGCTCAGCTTTTTTTGAGAATATTTGCTGTAACCTTAAGGCAAGAGGATCATTATGAAATTTTTGTCTGTTTTATTGCTTATCAGCTCCCTAAGCTACGCAGCTCCTACCCAGCAAATGAATGAGGCCCTTGAGGCGCTTGTTCGACTGTTGCCATTTTTGGTTAACGAAAATGACTTCGCTGATGCTAAAAAGCAAGCGGAAGTAAGCGCATCACTACGCAAACTTCAAGGAGCCTTTACCAAAGTACGCCATCAAGACTTACTAAAAGAAGATATCTTTTCCCCTTCTTATGAACTCGTAAGCGAAAGTCTATCAGAGGCTTCAAAGGCATTTGATAATGGTCAAAAAGATTATGCTTACTGGCGTCTTAAAGAAGTCACTACTTTCTGTATCGACTGTCACACGCGAATTCCTAAAGAAGTCACTTCTAGCTATCAAAACAGTGGTCTTTTTCTTAAGAAAGAACTTTTCAAAGACACTTACAATCGAGCCCTCGCAGCACTTATTGTCCGTCGCTACACTGATGCCACTGCGGCATTTCGCCAGACTATCCAAGAAGGGATAATCAAAAAAGATCACTCGCGCACTCCTCTTGCCCTCAAGAACTTAGTGATCATCGATGCAAAGATTCTGCGCAACCTAAACAATCTCAAAGCGGAACTCACCTCTTATTCGAAAAAAGAACTTCCACCTCTCATAAAAACCCAAATCCAAAACTGGTTAGCTGAAATCAACAGTATCCAGCAAAGCAAATGGTTTAAAGAAGACTACCAGGAGAATGAGGTAGAACTTATATTTAAAGAACTCAAAGAACTACGCCTTGGTCGAACGTCTATTGAAAAAAACGATATTAAAATCTTAGTCAGCTCAGGCCAGCTCGCACAGTATTCTTTTCTCTATCCAAAAACTAAATTCGCTGCAGAAATTAATTTTTGGCTCGGGTGGAGTGAAAAACAACTCAAAAGAGAGAACTTCTTTAGCACTGGAAATAATTTCTTTAAACAATGCATACGAAAATATCCAAAGCATCCTATTGCCAAAGAATGCCTCTCAGAACTTAAAGAAAGTATCGAGTTTGATTTTACTGGTTCGTCAGGAACTAATATCCCCAAAGAAATAAAAAATGAGCTTCTAAAATTGGAAAATCAAATTTATCAATAGCCATTAACAGAATAACCAAACATTTTGACACCTATTATAGAGACAAGTTTCATTAGATTCGCACAGGCAATCGCCATCATCTTATCCCTCGATCTCAACAGGGTTTTATTAATTTAATTCCGACAAGGATAGTCTGCTTCACACCAATCTGATTGAGTATGGCCCTTTATTAGGTATTGTTATTAGAGAGATAAAGAGGATACCTAAATGAATCTTAAAGTGATCTTTGCCTTTCTTGCTGTCTACCTCATTTGGGGCTCAACCTTCACTGCTATCGTGTATGGACTAGAAAGTTTTCCGCCATTTCTACTAGCTGCTACTCGCTTTTTATTAGCAGGATTAATCTTCATGTTAATGACCAAGGGCAGAGGCTTTGTTGGTATGAGCAGGTCACAGTTTTCAAAAGAAGTGGGAGTGGGTGTGCTTATCACTACCGCAAACGCCTTAGTCTGTTGGGTTGAACAGTATATCTCATCAGGTGTGACGGCCCTCATCGTAGGTGCAATGCCAATTTGGTTTATTCTTTTTAACTGGCTTGGATTTGAAAAAAAAGTTCCTCACATCAGCGCCATCTTAGCGTTAATGGTGGGCTTCGTTGGGATAGCTGCTATCTCCGTCGACAAACTCCATTCACCTGACTGGCGCATGGTTCTCGTTCTGATTACTTCAAATTGTTTATGGGTGATTGGCTCATTACTTATTCGTAGCAATCCATCTCCCCTAAATTATAACAACAGAGCTGCCATCCAAATGTTAAGTGGTGGCGTTTTTCTCTGCCTAGTTTCTTTATTAATCGGTGAAAAGATTTTGCATGTTTCCATGCAAGGATATTTAAGCGTTGCTTACCTGGCAATCGCAGGAACCATCATTGCCTATAGCTCTTACAGTTATCTCTTAAGAACTGTCAGTCCCGAGATGACCTCCACTTACGCATTAGTAAATCCTTTACTCGCTATGCTCTTGGGAGTGATTTGGCTCAATGAGCCGTTTACTGCCCGACTGGCGATTGCCAGCGCACTGATAATATTCAGTGTGATGATGGTGCTTTATGGAAGAGTGCTATTTAAGAAGTTAACGGTGAGGAACTGAGACCAGGTCCTTAACTGAATAGCCCGTTGCTTCGACTTGCTGGATGATTCTTTTAACTTCTGTTGGTGAAATTTTTGGATCACGCGCCATAATCCAGAGATAGGCTTGATCTGGCACACCAATGGCCGTCCACTGATAATTGGGATCAAGAGCAATGACTAAGTAATTAAACTTCAAAGGCCAGAACGGCTGAACCTTCCAATGAGCGTTGGTCTTGGTGTTGTAAATCCAGGCTTTTTGCGGAATTGATTTTAGTTTTCCTTCTAAGCGATCAGCATTAAATGTGAAGTCGATATCAATACGTTCTTTAGCGTCATTCCATTTATACTTCTCAAGCGCATTGTGTGCACCCTTTTCAAGAAAGCTGGTACGGCCAGTAATGACATACCAGTCGCCCATGAAGCGCTTTAAATCTACGTAATCAACCGTTTTGTTATAAGACATTGAGCTGCATCCAAGGAGTAAGAGAAGAAGAAATTTCATAATGTTATTTTATTACCCCTCATATGATAAAAGACACTCATCTCATAGACGTCTGACTCTTGTCTAATATCAATCGGGTCTATAATCTATAACTGAAATTTAGCATCACTATAAAGGTCACTATGTCTTATGAACTTAAAGCACGTTGGTCGAATATTCTAGCGATTGCCTGGCCTCTTATTATCGCTAATAGCTTTTGGAATTTGCAGCTTACTATTGATCGAATATTTTTAGGAATGCATGCCACTGAATCTCTCGGTGCTGCCATGGCGGTCATGGGTGTGTTCTGGGTTCCTATGGCGCTTTTGCAACAAACAGCGAGCTATGTGACAACTTTTGTCGCTCAGTATTTTGGAGCCAATGAACAAAGTAAAATCGGTGCCTGTGTATGGCAGGCATTTTATGTCAGT
>JBIKNE010000236.1:0-4422 GCA_044358855.1 Bacteriovoracaceae bacterium
GACATGAAAAGAAAAGAAAATTTGAAAATTACCCACGCTGCACCAGTTGCGTAAGTGTGATGTAAATCATGAGTGGTTCCGTGAAACAACACACCAGAGGCAAAGGCCAGCACAAGTATTGTGACATCAAGATATTTACGAGCATCTTGGGCTGCAGCAAAAAACGAATTTTTTAGCATGATCTCTCCTCATAAACCTTATCGTGAAATATTTCTGTATATTAAGAGATTCCTAATACGAGTTTTTTGCCGGTGAAGAGATATTATTGGGTATAATAAAAAGGATTCTTCTACCTTCTCAAGGATGAGTGGTGTTCTCAGGTAATCGGGGGCTCACGCCCGCTATTCATAATCTAATCGGGCAGTTGTCCTATGCAGGGTGGCTGTGGTTTCTCACTCTATGGATCATGAGAATGTACGGGCCAGAAGAGCTGGGGCGTTTAAGTTACGTTTTTGCCGTTGTGTCACCACTACTACTTTTCGCGCACTTTCAGCTGCGAAACCGTCTCGCAGCTCAACCTGAGTTATTAATTAAGATTTCTGAATATTTAAAAATTCGCACGCATCTTCTGATCGTCGTTGTCGGGATTAGCCTTTTCTGGACATTAAATATTGGGGGAATCGGCGTGAGTTTTGTTCTGAGTGTACTCGCCTTTAAAGTGATGGAGTCAACAAGTGAACTACTTCATGGTGTTTTGCAAGCGGAACATAGCTTATTGAAGGTCGCCCAATCGCAAATTCTTAAATCGGTGGCTGCGCTCTTGGTGATGCTACTCACCACCTGGTTCAAGCTTGAGCTAAGTTTTTTCTTCTATCTATTGGCGATACTTTTTTTAGTGATCACTCTGTTTTGTGAGTGGCGCATCTCAAGCACTCTCAAAAATCGTAGTCCCACTACACTTTCTTCCTGGCAAATCATTCAGCAAGATCCCCATCTCATTTCCTTGGGAATGATGGCGTGGCTGATTTCCGTTAATGCCAGTTGGCCCCGTTATTTTCTGGAGCACTATTTAGGTCTCTCACAATTAGGTCACTTCACTGCCTTATTTGCCATTTTTGCCGGCCTAGGTTTAGTGCAAAATGCCTGGCTGCAAGGTTCAATGAATGAATTACGACAAAATGCACGTCGCAAATTAGTTCAGCAATTTTCGCAAATAATCGGTTTCCATCTCATAACCTATCTTGTGCTTAAGTATGTAGGACAAGATGTGGTCAATGCTATGTTTGGTAGACCTATCGACTTTAGTCTCGACATGATTTCTTTAATAGTCGCCTGCTCTTTAGTGGCAGGCCTGTGTACTGTGCTTTATTATTATTTGCTGACTGAAAAAAGCATGAAGCGGCAGTGGCAGATTTTAGTATTGGTCAACCTCTTCACGATACTGAGTGCCGCCTGGTTTATCCCGCGCTTCGGACTGGCCGGTGCCTTTACTTCGTTATTGCTGGGGTCATTAGTACAGCTTTTATGTTATGCCGTTTTAAGTAGTCAGGAGTTAACCCGGAGGCGGTTATAAGCGCTGAGTTCTCAAGTTGGCTGGCCTTCAGTTTGACAGGAATAATTGTCTTGTTAGCGCTCGTTCGTCGTGGTGCCGGCGATCCGTTAGTTGCTACCATGCTGTTCTATATGTTCTTTGCTTTCGGTCCAGTAATAAATTATTTGACCGGCGAGACGATCTATTTTGGTATTAAGACAGAGTATATTCCCGACGCCTCATGGATATTTTTTGTCGGTATATTAGGTCTGATGCTGCCGGCGTGGTTGGTGCCTCTCGAGCGTGATCAATTTATGCGCTCTTCTTGGGGACCCTCTCCGATTGCTAATATTTTACGACCGGCCAATGCTGTCATGGCATTAGTCAGTCTCTTGTTAGTGGGTAGATTACTGCTCTCGGGTGGCGGGGGAGCGGATAAAATTCGCAGCATCAGTTTAGTGGGAACCAGTGTTCATTATATTTATCTTTTGATTCAAGTTTACTTAACCGCCTTCTACTTAAATATTGGTCGCAGCCGTTTTGATCGTGTCCTCTACTTCACCAATTTTTTAGCTTATTTAACCTATTGCTTAGTGATTGGTGAGCGTGACTTTGTCTTTATTATTATGAGTCTTTTACTGCATTGGGCACTTATTCGCCCCAAGAGTAAATCCCAGACCTTTAAATTGGTGATCGGCGGAACTGCTTTGGCGGTTGCCGCCACTGCCATTTTCTTTCTGCGAGATGCCACTCAGAATTTCTCCTCCCCATTGGCGGCCTTATTGAGTCAGGGGAGTCTGCTTTTCGTGAATACCTATACTTTGTTTTTAATAGATAACGGGCAGCCTTATTTTTTAGGTTTGAGTTATATTTACGCGTGCCTGAATCTCCTACCCAGCGGGGTGTGGTCGAGTGGCTTTAATATGCCGGATTGGTTCCGCGAGCAGTATGCCCCGGGCTCAAATTCAGGTTATGGTTTCGGTTTAGATATTGAAGGCTATTTAAATTTTAGTTGGCCTGGAGTGTTTTTCAGTTTTGTGTTGATTGGGTTCATGCAGCGAAAGATTTTTAATGCCAAAAAACTCCGCGACTTCTGTCTATTCTATTCTGTCTTCTTTTGCGCCTTCACGATGTATTGCTTGCGCAATGATAGTACGGCATTTTTTAAGGGTAATTTCTACGCCATTATCTCCTATCTCGGGCTGTATTTTTTAAGCCGCTTCTTACCGCGTTTAGAGGGGGGGAGAAACACGTGAAAGTGATCGTTACAGTGGATGCTCGTTTGTATGCCACACCCGATGGTAAGGTGTGGTGTGATAATCAATTTAATTTCCCGCACACCTTTTGGCAGCGCTATTTAGTGGCTTTTGATGAAGTCGAGGTGGTCTGTCGCGTGGTAATTGTCAAGAGTCAGCATGCCAGTTGGCGCGAAGTCACCGGAGAGAGAGTCACAGTTCATGGGCTCCCTTTTTATTTGGGTCCATGGCAGTATCTCAAAAATTATTGGCACACTCGTCGAGTGATTCATCAATGCATTCGTCCCGGACAAGCTTATATTTTTCGAGTTGGTTCAGTTTTGGCGGATATGCTCAGACCTGAGCTAGTGCGCCGAAAACTTCCTTATGCTGTTGAGGTGATTGGTGATCCATGGGATATGTTTGGTCCAGGTGGTGTCACTCATCCCTTGCGGCCAATCTTTCGCTGGTGGTTTACTCGTCAGCTAAAAAAAGTTTGTCAGACAGCGGCCTGTGGCAGTTATGTGACCGAGCGTTTATTACAAGAGCGCTATCCAGCACCGAATGCCACACTAACAGTCAGTGCCTCTTCAATTGTTTTAGGTGATGAGGCGATTGCACCCGCTCCTCGTCAATATGAGCTGAGTGATAAAGCGCGACGTCTGATTACGGTAGGTTCCTTAGAGCATCCCCATAAAGGTGTTGATCTCTTGATTGAAGCCGCGGCGCTTTTACAAAAAGAGCTCCCCATCGAATTAGTAATTTTGGGCGATGGCAGAATGCGCGGAGAGTTTGAAGCTTTGGCGCGCGCACGTAAAGTATCAGCACAATTTTTAGGAACTGTCCCCGGCGGCGAAGCAGTTCGTCGCTTAATAACGGAAGCCGATATATTTGTGCTCGCTTCACGCGCTGATGGCATGCCACGAGCAATGATCGAGGCGATGGCGTTGGGTTTATTTTGTGTCGGAAGTCGAGTGGGAGGCATGCAAGAGCTTTTGCCGGCACGTTGGTTAGCTCCTATGGGAGATGCTGCAGGATTGGCCAAGATTTTAAAAGAGGGCCTCACGCAACCAGAGTTAATGACCAAGGCCGCTGGCGAGAACTGGGCAAAGGCTAAAACTTATCACCAAACAATTTTAGAAAAGCGTCGTCAAGCAATGTACCGCGAACTTCGTCGTCATGTAGAAGAAGGGTTTCATGGAAAAGCATAGTCGAAAAGAGTTTCTGGCAAGTCTTGGTATGGGATTGGGTTTGACTCTTATCCCTGAAGCGCGTGCTGATGATGATAAGCGCTCCTATGATGTGCGAGACTATGGAGCGATTGGGGATGGTAAGACCGATGCCACTCAGGCTTTTCAGCGCTGTTTACTGCTGCATAAAGTGGCCTACGTTCCGGCCGGTGTTTGGATAGTTAATAACCTCACACTTGATGGCATGAAACTCTATGGTGAAGGGACGCTTAAACTCTCAAAAGGTGAAAATGTTTTGACCTTGCTGGGACGTGGTAATGTTGTGCAGGGATTAGGCTTTCACACCACTAATAATCGCGCCAAAGCAGAAATTCGTTTAGGTGAAGGTTGTCAGGATGTGCAAATTTCTGGATGTCGTTTTTTAGGGGCGGCCTATAGTGTGCTGGCCGCCGATCAAAATGGAGAGAACGATCTCTCACTGAAATATAAAAAGCCAGTTAAACGAGTCATCTTCACACATAACTTT
>JBIKNE010000237.1:0-4390 GCA_044358855.1 Bacteriovoracaceae bacterium
AGCGCAAAAACTTCAGCGTAAGCTTCATCCTCTGAGCTCTTTGCGTAAGTACTAGGATAAACGATTTCCTTAGCATGCAGACGCTTAACGAAATCTTGGAATTGAGCTGGGTTCTCATAAGCATGAACATGTCCTAGTTCATGAACTAAACTTCCTGCAAAAGCCATCACATTATTTTGATGAGAAGTGTTTGGATAAAAACTAATTTGTAACCAATAAGGATCAAAGTCTGCGCGTGTCTCACCTAGTTGATCGTTTTTAGAATAACGAACAATTGTGACAAGTTCGACATAGCGCACTTTCTCTAGCATCACATCATGCAAGAGTGCCTCATGCATTGAGGCCCATTCATCGTTAGTGAATTGCTCTGAGCCATTGACAACTGTCACACCTAGTTTCTTGAAAATTTCTTCTTGAAGGCCTGCGAGCGCTCTTGCCTTAGGATCTTTATGAAAACTGAGATCAACAAAATCCATAATTCCGTCTTGATCTTTGTCTTCACCTGATTTTGTGCCATCAAAGGGAAATTGATCCACAATATTGGGAACACCGTCATTATCAATATCAGCATCTTTTCTATCGGGAATGCCATCGCCGTCGTAATCTTTCCAAGTACGTGTCATGCGACGATCGACGGAAAGTTCCGACCCATCACCTTCAACCAAGATTTGACCAGCAATAAAATGCGGAGCGCCCTCAAGATGAGAGCGCTTGCCGCAGGACTGGAAGACCAGCCCTGCTAAGATTATAAATAGGAGATTAAGTCGTTGCCCAAGCATCTGCCCAGTCCTCGATAAATCCGCCATGACCCATATTCAACATATAACTCAAGATTGCGGCCGGGAAATAGAGAGGTCCCAAAAGCGCAGATTGCTTGGCGTGACCGGCCTCATGATCACTTGCGAAACTCTGACCAGTGCAGAAATCAAGTTCGAAAAGTCCTGCGCTCATTTTACTAGGAATAAAGCCCAATCCACAAACATCAGCATAGATCTGCATATTACTTTGAGCGATCGCAAGCTTAGGCATACGCATTTCGTAGAAGAGTGGCTCATACCCCATCGCACGAACGCCTGCGCCCGCAACTTGGGTAATAGGAGCAACAATCGCTGCTGTAATAACGAAACCAAGACCCACCAATGTATTAACCAGACCCCAAGAAAGGTTTGAAACGATCACTAACACATGAATCAAAGGATGATCTGGATGAGCAGGATCGAATAAGAAAGTCTTCCCTTTCAACGAGCCATGATAATCAGTCATGGCCTTATCCATCGTACCTTGCGCTTTTTCAGTCAGGCTCTCTTTCATAAAATCATCAACATTCTTTTTATCCAAACGCTCATGACCGCCGCAACCGCTCACCACTTTATTAACGGCAACTTCTAGAGGTTCAATGATAGCACCCGCTTCACGCAACTCTCGCAATTGAGTTAACGTTGTACGAAGGTCATTGGCACTGACTGCTGCCACAGCGAGAGCACTGCTGTAATCTGCCAATAAACGCTGTTTCATTTCAGCGTTCTCATCAAGTTGATCAAAATAGGGCTTATCAAATTTAGTCATAAGGAAAAGAATTCGACGAGAAGCCGACTGAGCGACATGGCGAACCACTAAAAGATTCATCAATACCAATGTCTCAGACTCTGCCGTTTGAGCAGCATCTAGGCTTTCAGTATATTTACGCTTTGAAATGGTTTTAACATTATCGACAATTTTCTTTAAAGCGGCGTCTTGCACTTCAAGTACTTTGATCGTCTCACTCTGGTTTTGAGAATGTAGCTTAAGAGCTTTCTCGTGGCTTAAAACTTTACCTTCTCTAGGTAGCGCTTTAAGTGTTGGATTTGCGCGAATAGTTTCTTGGACTTCTTTATGAAGATTCAGAATATTTTGTGCTTCTTTTCTACCGGCATCACTTAAGCGTGAATCAGCGGCAAGGGCCTTTAACTCACGAGTAAGTTCAGGATCACTGCCATCATCTTTACAGCTTACTAAGATCGGAAGGATGATTGCGAGGGTGAGTACCCAAGACATAAGTCTGCGGCCAAACATAGGAACCTCCAAAAAACATTGTCAGATGCCAAAAAGGCTAACATGCCCCTGGTGTGCGGCCCTAAATCATGTAAAAACTACCAATGATAGAGTTATACCAGGTGCTTTTTTTGCGTGTCCCCTGACTTAAGCTCGTGTAATATCAGTTGTAATGACTTATCTCCCCCACCTTATAGATGATCCAGCTTTCGCTGCCATTGATCTTGGATCGAATGCCCTTCGCGCCATTATTGTGCGATTGCAGGGCGATAAGATTGAAGTTTTAAAAGAAGTTAGAGAACCGCTTCGTCTGGGTGAAGATGTCTTTTCTAAGGGGATTATTTCACCCGAAAAATGTCGTCAGACGGAAGAGTGCTTTATTCGCTTACTGCATCTCTTTACTGCTTATGGCGTAGATGATGTGCGTGCCATTGCCACCAGTGCCATGAGAGATGCCCGTAATTCGCAAGCGCTTATTCATAATATTTCTCTCTACACCGGCATCGATATCGGTGCCATCTCTGGACGCGAAGAAGCACAACTTATTTTTAATGCCGTCAGCTCGGAAATTTCGCTCAAAAACAAACGCGCTATACTGATGGATATTGGTGGGGGTTCTACTGAGATCAGTATCGTGATTGACGGAAAACTGACCGCCAGTCATAGCTTTAATATCGGTACAGTTCGACTCTTAAGACATGAATCTCAAAAAGAGCTCGATATTCGCATTAGTCTTATGGTTGAAAAAATCCTACGTTTTATTCATGGTCACTTTGGAAAGAAAACCCCTGATCTTTTTATTGGCACCGGTGGCAATCTTCGTCGCATGGGAAAGATTCGTCGCAAGATCCTTAATAAAAGCAGTGAGGAATGTCTTTATAGTGAAATTGCTCATATGGCGGATACGCTCTTTAGTATGAGTTTTATCGATCGTGTGAGAAAGCTTGAACTTGATCGCAATCGCGCCGATGTGATTCTTCCTGCCACCATGCTAGTAAGAATCTTAATGAAAGGGATCGGTGCAAAGAAAATTCTTCTGCCAAAAGTAGGGCTTAAAGAAGGTATTATTCTTTCGATGCTAGATAAAGAACCGAGAAAATTTAAGCGACTACCTAAGACTTAATTTCTTTCATAAGGATGGGTGGGGCAAACATGGTCATCATAAAGCCTTCCCAAAAACCACCCTCTAAAGTCAGAACTGCCCCTTTTTTAAATTTCAAAAAATCGTGTTCGGGATGAAGTCCTAACAAAGCTGCAATCACTGAAGAAAAATGAGGTTCATGACCGACAAAACAATAGGTTCCTTCAGCGGGAAGAAAAGAGATGTATTCTACCAAATGACGAGGATCATCCAAGAGATCGAGATCTGTAATGAGCTCAAGGTCAGAGTCTTGCCAACTCTCCCACACAATCTCCGCTGTCTGGATTGAGCGCAACAACGGACTACAGAAAATAACATCCGGCGCAGGCAGTACTTTTTTTATCTTTTTGAGATGAGAGCGAAAAATTTTGGCACCCTTATCAGTCAACTCACGTAGAGCATCTTGGTCAGGGCTCTCAAGATAGTGGCCTTCAGATTGGGCATGACGAATGAAAATAAGCTTCACTCCCCACCGCCTAAGTTTTTCTCCTTCAAGAGCGTTCTGGCCATCAGCACTTCATGAGTACCAGTTTCTTCAACACCACTGACTGGTTGTCTTTGGCTGTATGTGCCATCGGCTTTTAAATCCCAGGCACGGCGATTATCTTGGCGCAAAACTTCTAGGAAATCCCAGAGCTTCTCTTTGAGTTTTAAATCATGGATCGGCACGATTAATTCCACGCGGTGATGGAGATTACGATGCATCCAATCGGCCGACCCAATCCAGAACTCTCCATGGAGAGGATTTTTTTGACCGGCAGAGAAATAAAAGACTCGTGAATGCTCTAAGAAGCGACCAATCACGCTAATCACCTTAATTCGCTCTGACATGCCAGGCAGCCCCGGCTTTAAGCAGCAGAAGCCTCGAACATAAAGCCACACATCTACCCCCGAAGCACTCGCTTCATAGAGCGCTTCAGTGATGACTTCGTCCTCCATGCTGTTCATCTTGGCAATAATCAAACCATGGCCGGTTTTGCGACACGATTCAATTTCAGCACGAATCTTGGCAAGGAATGAGCTTTTCATATTAATGGGGGCCACCATCAACTCGCGATAATCCGTTTTAAGCGAACTCCCAGTCAGATAATTGAACATCTCATGAACCTCTCCAGTGACTCTAAGATCACAAGTCAAAAGCCCGAGGTCGGTATAAAGATTGGAAGTAGCGACGTTGTAGTTACCTGTCCCTACGTGAGCATAACTTTTTATTTCGCC
>JBIKNE010000238.1:0-4387 GCA_044358855.1 Bacteriovoracaceae bacterium
GTTGACTCATGCGACGAGCACCGCTTCCCACTCCGTTCACAGCACCGTCGATTCCCAGACGATCAATGACTTCAGCACATACCTTAGCCGACTTGGCCAAAGGATTAAGAATCAAGAGTTGGTACATTTCATCGATATAGTATTTGTTTGCGAGAATCTTTTCGATGGGTGCAAAGCTCGCCGATCGTTGAGTCATAGTCTGTTTATTTTTAAAGAGCACAATTCCAAGAGTAAAACAGAGGATCGCGATGATCGAAGAGCCGGCCATCACAACGCCTTCATGGAGAGGCAGCTTGACGGCGACTAAAGGCAGTTCACGGATGGGTATGACCGGAGAGAGCCACTGACTCAGTAGGTGCGGCAAATGACCTAAGAAATCACCGAGTAAGTGAGGCACGCCGAATAGACCACCGATGGCAGCGAGAGCCGCCAAGGTATAAAGCGGGAACAACATGAGTCCGGGCGACTCGTGCAAGTGTTCCTTCGTGTGATGATCAAGTCGCTCGTTTCCATAGAAGGTCATAGACATCATTCGGCCAGTGTAAAGTGCTGTGAGTGCGGCCGTGAGGACACCCATGATGAAGACGAAAACTTGGCCACCTGGTAGCGCGATCGAGGAGTACAAGATTTCATCTTTTGAAAAGAAGCCTGAGAAGAAGGGGATGCCTGAGATCGCTAAAGAGCCGATCAGCATGGTGAAATGAGTGTGCGGGAGATATTTTTTTAATCCTCCCATTTTGGTCATGTCTTGTTCATGATGACAGGCATGAATGACCGAGCCTGAACCTAAAAAGAGTAGAGCTTTAAAGAAAGCGTGGGTCATTAAATGAAAAACAGCTGTTTGGTAAGCACCCACACCTGTTGCCATAAACATGAAGCCCAGCTGTGAAACAGTGGAGTAGGCCAATACTTTTTTAATATCTTTTTGCGCGATTGCAATCGTGCCAGCAAAGAGTGCGGTGAATGCTCCCACGTAAGCAATGACTGTCAGTGCAGTGGGGGCCAATTCAAAGAGGCCATTGAGGCGAGCGATCATGTAGACGCCCGCTGTTACCATTGTAGCGGCGTGGATCAGGGCCGAAACAGGAGTGGGGCCGCTCATGGCATCAGGAAGCCAGATATAAAGTGGAATTTGAGCTGATTTGCCGGTGGCTCCTACAAAAAGCGCCAAGCACGTCGCTGTCACTAAAAAGACATCAAAATTACCAGTGCTGCTCCAGTCTGCAAATGCGGCTGTCATAACATCAAAGTTAAACGAGCCCACCATCTTATAGATAAGAAAGGCTCCAACTAAAAATCCGAGATCACCCACTCGATTGGTGATAAAGGCTTTTTTTCCAGCGTTAGCTTTTTCAGTGTCGGTGTACCAAAAGCCAATCAGTAGATACGAGCACAGTCCTACGCCTTCCCAGCCGAAGAAGAGCAAAGGAAGTTCATTGCCGAGAACAAGGAGGAGCATTGAGAAACAAAATAAAGACAGATAGGTGTAATAGCGCCCGATACCTTTTTCCGTGGCAAGATAAGAAGCCGAGAAAAGATGAATCAGGGTTCCAATTCCAGTGATAATGAGAGTCAGTAATCCTGAGAGCCGATCCATCTTAAGCGAGAAGTTTATTTTGAGTTCGCCGATCGCTAACCATTGATAGGGCTCGATGAGAAGATTGCTGTACTCAAGTTGATTGAAAGCCACCAGGCCGAGTACAAAAGCTGTTGCCAGTGGAATCGTTGATGCGCAAGCAGCGGCACCGACGGAAGTCCGACCGAACCCCTTGAGGGCCAATGGAAGAACGATTCCATTCAGGAGAAAGCCCACCATTGGTAAGAGGAGGATAAAAAGAGGGATAAGCGAATATTGGGCTTCCATAATTAACCCTGCAATGTCTTGGCCTGATCAGTATTGATCGAACCAAAGTTACGGTAAAGATTAACGAGGATAGAGAGACCGACAGCAGATTCAGCAGCTGCAATCGTGATGACAAAAAACACCATGACTTGACCATCGAGTTGACCACTGGCACGAGCGAAAGCAACTAAGCTTAAATTGGCAGCATTCAGCATAAGTTCGATGCCCATGAGAAGAACGATGGTGTTACGTCGAAGTAATACGATCAGCATACCCACGACAAAGAGAAAGAGCGCCAGAACCTGAGGAAGATGAGCTTGAGACATCATAACTTCTACCTTAATTAAATTTACGTTTGGCTAAAGTAACAGCGCCGATCAAAGCAATAATAAGAGCTAAGCTGACAGCTTCGAAAGCAATTCCATGTTGAGTAAACAAACTGTGAGCGAGCACTTGGGTATTCCCGCCAGCTGCCAGCATGGCATCGTTACTCCATTGATCGCGCTCGACAGGAGACCACCCTAAGATGGCCCAAGCGCCAATTCCCACAAGACTCAATCCCGAGACCGCAGCGATTAAAAAACGCGGCGAGAATAAGGTAAAATCCGTGCCAAGCTTTTTTAGGTTGAGCAGCATGATAGAAAAAATAAACAGCACCATGATAGCGCCGGCATAGACGACCAGCTGAATAGTGGCGACAAAATGTGCGCCAATTAAACCATAGATGGCCGCAGTGGAGAGGAGGATTCCCAATAAGGACATAGCGCAGGTAAGAGCGTCCTTAGAAAAAAGCATCACCAGTGCCAAAACAGCACAAATTACAGCGAGCGCGCCCATAGGGTAGATAATATTAACCACGGCCTTTAACCTCACGTTTGAGATGATTTAAATCAAATATCGCTTCGTCTCGAGTCGCGACTGACATTTCATAGTCTCTAGACAGCTTGATGGCATCTTTAGGACAAGCTTCTTCACAAAAACCACAGAAACAGCAACGCAACAAATCGATGTCAAAAGAAGCCGGCTTTTTTTCTTTTAAAACGCCATAGGTGTTTTCTTCTTCTGGGCGTTCTTCAGCGACAATATGAATGCACTCTGCGGGACAGACTGTTTCGCATAAAAAACAAGCTGTGCAATTTTCTGTTTTGTTTTTATCGACACTAATAAAGTGAGCACCACGAAAGCGTTGAGAGTATTCTCTGCGCTGCTCCGGGTATTGGATAGTCCAGTTATCTTGGAGGAACAATCCGCGAAAGAAGCGCCGGAGATTGATCAACATGCCTTTGACTATGTAGAAAACATAAAGCTTTTGCGCGACAGTGTACTTACGAGAGACATTTATTGTACCCACAAATTTCTCCTAATTCATGTACCAAGTGAGCAAGGCGCTATAAACCAAGTTCACGAGGGATAGTGGGAAAAGCCATTTCCAGCCGAGATCCATTAATTGGTCAAAACGGAAGCGTGGAAGAGTCCAGCGCACCCAAACGAAAACAAACATGACAAAAGCAACTTTACTGGCCAATGAGGTGAATTGCAGAAGTGCCGTGACGTTCTGAATGCCTACTGGCCCTAAACCGAACTGACCAGAAACGACTTCGAGAATCGTTTGCATGCCAGGGAGAAAGCCATAACCACCAAAGAAAACGGTGACCATCAAGGCAGAGGCCATAATCATGGCGCAATATTCCGCCATGAAAAAAGCCGCAAATTTAAAAGCACCATATTCGAGGTGATAGCCTGCAACGATTTCCGACTCACCTTCGGGTAGGTCAAAAGGGAGGCGATTGGTTTCAGCGAAAATTGAGATCCAAAAGACTAGAGCGGCAAATGGATTTAAGAATGCGCCCCAGGCAGGAATTTGGCCCCAAAGATTTTTAGATTGCCACGCGACCATCTCGTTCATGTCGAAAGTGCCATAAAATAGCAGCATGGATAGCAGCGCCAGGCCCATAGATATTTCGTAGGACACAACTTGTGCTGAACCTCTAAGCGCCCCCAGTACGGAGTATTTGTTATTGGAGGCCCACCCGGCCAAGATAACTGGATAAACTTCAAGGCCCGCAAAGGCGAGAATAAAGATCACACCCGAATCAATATCGGCCAATTGAAGAGTTACGATTTCCTCGCCAATGATGACGTGACTGCCAAAGGGAATAACACTGATAGCAGCTAGGGGTGCCACTAACGCAATCACCGGTGCCATCAGGTAGTAGAATTTGTGAGCATTACCTGGAATCCAGTCTTCTTTAAAAAAGAATTTAATCACATCGGCCAATGGTTGGAGTAGTCCAAACGGCCCGACGCGATTGGGGCCAGGGCGCCCTTGAAACCAGCCAGCACCACGACGCTCAAACCATACCATGATGGGTACAATTCCAAGTGTGACACCTAGGAGGACAAGAATTTTTGCCACGATAGCAAGAGAGGTAAAAATCACTGGATCCATCATCATCTCCTATCGCTTTTCGCCTACCAACGCCGCCATCAATCGCGACATTGGAAGAGATTTACCGTGATGTTGGATCGCGGCGGTGAAGGATT
>JBIKNE010000240.1:0-4380 GCA_044358855.1 Bacteriovoracaceae bacterium
GCTAAGCGAGAAAAGAAGCAAGCTTCCGTTCGTGAAAGAAAAATGCATGTCATTGATGATCTTTTGCCTGAAGGCAATGCAGATGATCCTATGGAAGATGTCGTCCCTCAAGGCTTTGACGATGCACCTAAGACCAAGGGCGCACCTATCTCTAGAACTGCGCCTAGACTGGTTAAGTCGATAAATGACGAAGACGAACTTGATGAGCCAGCAGAATATCAGAAAGAGAAAAAAGAACGTGCTGCAAAGAAGGCTCGTGAGGCAGTCCCAAGTTTAGCTGATGAAGAACCAACGACTGACGATGGTAAGCCTGTGGTAAATGCAGATGCGACAATCAAGGTTGTCTTGCGTCGCAAGGCTAATCCTGGAGTTGAGCGGATCATACGTCTTGATGATTTTTTTGAAAATACAGCGATCGTTCATATGGAAGGTGACTACCTTAAGCCGGGTGAATTGGTTGAGTTAACACTTACATTTGATTATATGAAGAGAAGTAAAAGAATTAATGTAAGCGGAATCTGTCTTGAATCGGATGGGAGTGAGTCAGGTGAAGCTTTTTGTACGATTAAGATGGAAGGAAGTGATCTGAAGATGTTTGAGCAGTTTATGCTCTTGTATCAGCTTCGCCAGCAACATATTCATCACTTCATTAAAACTGCAAAAGGTTACTAAATGAAGTTTGCAGGTCACAATGTTCTAATTATTGAGAAGCCAGAAGACGGTTCTCGTGACCTCGTACAAAGCTTTAAGCAAGGTGGCGGCAATATATATATTGCCAATGATCACGTTCAAGCACTTGCTCTACAGCATCGCTGGGATATAGATATTATTTTGTGTGATGTTTTCTTTTTATCCGGCATGGGAGAAGTTGTCGCTTACGATGCTAATCGTGAAACAAGCAAAAATCCTCCCTTGCTTTTCGTTTATGGCACTAAGCAATCAGTTCATCCAAGTGTTCTGTCTGCAAAAGGCGTATTAAAATTTTTTACTCTACCAGTAAGTGTTGATCTCGTTACTCAGGAAATTGGTTCATTTCTGTATGATGCACGAAAGCATCTCCAAAGATTAAACGAGTCTTCTAGTCAAAGTCAGATTCGTATACTTCTTCAAAACGCAAATAAGACCTATCAAATCGAAGTGTCTGAGTTCTTTGAGGATGGTCTCATCGCTCAAAATAACGAAATTGCTGATGAATCTCAGACTTACTCTCTGAGCATATTCATACCTGAGCTCGACATTCATCGCTTTGCAGTACGCATTGATCAAAAAGCGAAAGAGGGAGAGAATTTCAGGGTGAAAGTACTTTTCCGCGACAAGGATAGATGGGGACAGCTGATAGATATGTTGAACAAACGCCAGAGCTCTATTAACAATTTTTTATTAGCAAGTTCGGGGAAGTGAAGTGGATAAAAAGCAGTTAGTCCAAGATTATCTAAGTCAGTATTCTGTTCTTATCGTAGATAAGAACAGTAGCTCACGTAATCGCCTGCTAAAGGTGATGGTAGATCTTGGAACCAAGCGCCACATGATTCACACTGCTGGCTCAATGTCTGAGGCCGAGGTTATTCTCAAATCAAACACGATCGGACTTGTGCTTTCTGACTATTTTGTATCAGGTGGCTCCGGCTTTGATTTGTTCAAGATGGTGAGATCTAGCATTAGCCCAGAAAATAAAAAACTATGTTTGATTCTTGTGACGTCGAATATTTCACAAACGGCAGTCGCGAAAGCTGCTGAGGAAGATGTAGATAGTTTTATTATTAAGCCTTACACACTTCAATCGATTCAAGAGAATTTGCTCTCAACAATCTCAACAAAGATTCAACCTTCGGCTTACATTGTTAAGATTGAAGAAGGTAAAGCTTTGCTTGAAGCGGGTGACTATCGTAAAGCCCTGGGTGTCTTTGAAGCGGCACTTCCGATGCATCAACGACCTTCGTTGGCGCTATTCTATATGGGGCAAACTCAGTACCTTATGACTGAGCAGAGTCAGGCGTTAGGTAAATATAATAAAGGCCTGTCTTACAACTCAATACACTTTAAATGCTTGGTTGGTCTTTATGAAATATTCATGAAAGACAAAAAGTATGTTGAAGCCTATCAAGTAGTAAAAAAAGTAGCTAAGTACTTTCCAGCGAACCCTGATCGCCTAACACAAATTATCCGTCTCGCAATTGTGACTGAAAATTATGAAGATATGGAAAGCTATTATGAGATATTCACTCAGCTTGATGAACGTAATGCAGAGTTGATTAACTATATCGGTGCTGGGCTCTATGTGGCAGGGAAATGGTATATGCTAGAAGGGCAGGCCAACAAAGCTCTTTTACTCTTTGAAAAAATTGCTGTTTCGTGTTCTGAGTTTTCGAAATTCTTGCGCGCGATTGTCTCAACACTTGTAGAGCATAAACATACGTCCGATGCAGAAAAGTATATGTCACGCTTTCCAGCAGGTTCAATGGATGGCGAAGATTATGTCGTTAGCGAATACCTCATTAAGTACTATTCATCACAGTCTGATGCGGGTGGTGCTATTAAGCACGGTATGGAACTATATAATCGCAATATCCGAGACTATAACTGCTTAAAGGTTATGGTTGATGCGATGGTGAAGGAAGGCATGAAGGATAAGGCCGAAGTCTATATTAAAGAACTTAATCGCCTTTACCCTGATCGCGTTCAGATTCAAGCGGTGTCTTGATTAGTTCACTCGGATAACCAGCTAACATTTCCTCTCAAGTCCTCATTCAGCTTTGACTCTCTTGCTGTTCCCTGGTGGACTGATATGAATCAATTGAACCAAGGATGGAGCAATGAATTCAAAAACGGCCTTAGCGCTGCTTATCGCTGCGCTGGCATACACTGTGGCGCAAGCCCACGAAACCCCCAGCGATCGTTTTTTTGTTAGCTTTCCGCATACGGAAAGAATCAATGAACTTCTCCACTCACACGATTTAGATGTGACTGGCGTCGATCATAAGAAAAATCAAATCGAAGCACTTGTTACACAGAAAGAACTCGATCTTCTTATAGAAGCGAAAGCCGATCTTGCTTTTACTGTTCCCCAGTCTGTTTTGCGTGGTCCAGATCCTGAGTACATGAATCCCCAAAAAATTGAAGCGCGCTTGATTGAGTACGCCCAGACATATCCTCAGCTTGTTCAATTGAAAAAAATCGGTGAATCACTGGAAAAGCGTCCGATCTGGGCGGTGAAGATTTCAGATAATGTCGGTACACATGAAAAAGATGAGCCTACAGTATTTTACAATAGTATGCACCACGCTCGCGAGATCATGACTCCTGAGGTTTCGATGGATATCATCGACTACTTAGTGACTCGCTATAATAGTGATGAGCAAGTTCGTCGCTGGGTGGATGAGACTGAAGTTTGGGTTGTTCCGATGTTTAACGTTGACGGCAACAACTACGTTTGGACTAAAGATTCCATGTGGCGAAAAAACATGCGCGGGGGCCATGGAGTTGATCTTAATCGTAACTATCCTACGAACTGGAATGCATGCAACGGATCAAGTGGCAGTACTTGGTCGCAAACCTACCGTGGGCCAGCAGCTGCTTCAGAGCCTGAGACCCTTGTCATGATGAATTTTGTAAAAGAAATTCGCCCCGTCTTTAGCATCTCTTATCATGCTTACAGTGAAATGGTGCTCTATCCTTATGGATGTCGTCCCCATCGTGCACAGACAGCAGAAGTTGTCGAAGGCATTGGCCGCGAGATGGGTCGTCTTCTTAAATACAGTACTGGAACACCTTGGGAGCTTCTCTACAATGCTGATGGCGGGGATATTGATTGGCTCTACCAAGAGATGCAAGTCATTCCTTATGTGATTGAAGTCAATTCCTCAAGCCATGGTGGCTTTCACCCTGACTATGCAAAATGGCGTGATGTTACAGTTGAGAAAAATCGTGCTGGTTGGCAGTTGCTCCTAGATCGCGCACTTTCATCTGGTATTCGTGGCGTGACTGAAGCTTCAGAAATTGAAGTGAAAGATTCGAAGGGCAAGTCGATTCAAACCTACCGTGTGAACCCAGATGGGACTTATCATCTTGTGCTTTTATCGGGAGATTACGAACTGGTCTATCGTCAAAGTGCTCGTGTGCTTGATACCAGAGCAGTCAAAGTTCAAAAAGATCTTATCAAGATGTAAATTGGAAGGGGCCTTTTTGGGCCCCTTGCTTTTAATAGCAGCTTATATTTGCTTTGCAGTCAGCTTTTCTTGTTCTGTTGTCTCCAGTGCATTCAGATAATGCTACCTCATAAGAAAGATTACGATTGCGGGTAGTATGACTGAAGTTTACTCCATTTGAAGAAGTCTCACAGCGAACCATGGGTGCATATCGTATTCCATCATTACAAGTTAC
>JBIKNE010000239.1:0-4380 GCA_044358855.1 Bacteriovoracaceae bacterium
TTGTTGATGCTTGAACTGTTGTAGCGGTGCTTGAAGCGACTCCAATCTCCAGGTTTAATCGAATTGATTTTGCCTTCGACCGAGACTAGCGGTTTCCAGCAAGCTTTATCTTTGAGAAGGAAGCTCACTTGGCAAGCGTCTTTGGTGCAACTCTGAGGAAGATACATCCATTGGCCAGACATTGAACCAATATTAATATTTTTGCGAATCAGAGCTTGGACTGGTTTTTCTTCATGGCCCCACTCATCTGCGTAAAAAGCCCAAACGCTCTCTGCACTTGATATGCAGTCAGCTGCAAAAACTTGAGTCGAGAGCAACAGCCAAAACATTTAGAGAACTTTGAAAAGATAGTTAAGAACGGTGAGGCCTAAACCAGAGACCACTGGAATAGTGAGGTTGTCATCGATATTAAATGCTGAAAGCATTTCTGCGATCGATCCGATCACGCCGCCCAAAATGGCAAACCATAATAAATTAGTATCATCCGCACCGTGGGCGATTCCGTAAAAGATTGTGAGGAGATAACAGGTAAAGAAACAAGCGATTGCACCTTGCAGTGATTTATTCGGCATGATCTTGTCTTTACCGTAAATGATGCCGAAGAAAGAAGAGATTGGATCAGCGAAAATCAAAAACATAGTGGCCAGCAGAGCAATCTTGGGCTGGAAAAGTAAAAGTGCCAAGGAAACGCCTAGAGCGTAAAACGGCAGACCAGAAAAACCGTTTTGCTCGGATGTCCGCATAAACGGACCCATTACACGAATGACGATGTCGTTAAGACCTGACCAACGTGCGCGGGCAAAATCAATCGCAAAGCCGGCCATGGCAATACCCAAAATTGTCCAACCCCAGGCAGATGTTTCAAACGATGTTAAATAATAGAGCGCCAGACACGCTGTTCCACTTCCCATGTGCCAAATCTTACGTAATAGGTGTAGATCTGAGCGCAGGGCCTTAACTCGACTAAGAGGATTCACAACAGATTGACTAAGAGACATTTCGACCGCCAAGGAACTAAATAAAAAACGTTCTAATCTCACTGAATCTTACAAAGTGTTCACTTTAAGGATTTTAACTCAGGCAGTCTACCCCAAAGCAAGACGAGCTTTCTCAAGTCCTGCATTTTCTAGTAATTACGCTCTTTCTGAATGGGCCACTCACTCGGTATAATGCTGGATAACAAGGAAGTGAGATATGGCCGAAGGCTTCAATGAAGCTGGCTTGGGTGCTGGATTTTTAAGCACCGGATCCAATAAAAAAGTTTGGGCTATTGGTGGCGGTAAGGGTGGCGTGGGCAAGAGTCTTGTCACGGCTAACATTTCTATTTGCTTGGCCTTGATGGGTTACAAAGTTGTTGCCGTTGATTTGGATCTCGGTGGAGCAAATCTTCATACATGTTTGGGTCTACCTATTCCTGAACTCACACTCTCTGATTATGTTTCAAAAAAAGTTACCAACTTCGAAGACTTGTTGGTGAAAACGCCGATCACTAATTTGATGATTGTTTCTGGTGCGCAAGATGAAATTGGTATCGCCAATCTCAAGCACATGCATAAAAACAAAATCATCTCAAAATTGCATGAGCTCAATGCTGACTTTATTTTATTCGATCTTGGTGCCGGAACATCTTTCAACACAGTTGATTTTTTTATCACTGCAGATAAAGGAATTCTCGTCTCATTGCCTGAACCAACTTCGATTGAAAACACCTATCGCTTTATCAAGACGGTGTACTACCGTCGCTTGAAAATGCTGGAAGGGTTTTTGGATATTGAACCACTTATTAATCAAGCCATGAATGCCAAGCTCTCATCACCCAATAGCTCTCCGACTGATATGGTGAGAAAGGTTATTGAGATCAACCCTCAAATGGGCATGCGCTTGAAACAAGAGATCGCACGCTTTCAACCATCAATGATTTTGAATCAAGTCCGTAGCCAAGCGGATATTGATATTGGTTTTTCAATTCAAAGTGTTTGCCGACGTTATTTCGGGATTGAAATGGATTATGTAGGTTACCTCGATCACGACGCAGCCGTTTGGCAGTCAGTGAAAAAACGTCGTCCACTTTTGATGGAATCGCCTAACTCAAAATTGGTTCACCATTTTGATCGCATTGTTCACCGTTTGCTCGGTGTTTCGTAAAAGGATCGCTCCATGGATACGGAAAAAAGAAATTATTACGAAGTACTAGAAATTCCAATCGGAGCTAGTCCGCAAGAAATCGAGCGCGCCTACACACGTGCGCGCAATGCCTATTCTGGTGATTCAGTCGCACTCTACTCGCTCATGTCGAGTGATGAATGTGCTGCCATTCTTAATCAAATCGAAGAAGCGTACAGCGTCCTAGGTTTTCCAGAAAAACGCCGTGAGTATGACAGGATTCGCGGCTTCAATTCGACTCCAAAAAATCCTTTCGAAGAAACCTACAGCACTCCATCACTTTCAAGACCAGTGCCACGTCCTCAGCCAAGTATGGAAACATTTCAAGAAAATCCAGCTCAGATCACGCAAGATACCACGCGACCTAATTTTCAGTATGAAGATTACGGCTCCAATATTCAGGAAGCCAAAGTTTCTAAGGTGCAAGCGCTCAAAAAATTTGGCCTTGATTACACTATTGATCCCATGATGGAACAAAAGATCGAGCAATCAACTGAGTTCACCGGAGCCTATTTGCGCCAAATTCGTGAGTACAAAAGTGTTCCAATGGAGCGCTTAGTAGAGATGACTCGTATTTCTCGTACTCAACTTGAAGCTATCGAAAATGATAATATTGCCAAGCTTCCTGCAGATGCTTACACCCGCGGCTTCGTCGCGCAATATGCTAAAGTCCTTAAGCTTAATCCTGATTTGGTGGCCACATCTTATCTTCATCACATCAAGCGCCTCAAGGGCATGAAGTAAGCATGACGGGACCTCAAGCAATGGAAGAGGTCGAGGCCCGTGTTTTTTTGGTCACTTCCGATGATCGTGAGCAATTTAGACGTCTTGATCATTGGTTGGTCGCTAAACTTCCTGACCTTTCTCGCAGTACCATTCGACGACTTTTTGATGACGGCAACATCACTACACTCGATGGCCGCAATCTCTCTCTTAATAAAATGCCTCCAGAGAAAAGCGAAGTGGAAGTTGAAGTTCCTCCTCCACTTCCAACTGAACTGGTCGCGCAAAATATCCCTCTAGAAATTTTATTCGAAGATTCACATCTTATTATTCTGGTGAAGCCCGCTGGCCTTTGTGTTCATCCAGCACCTGGCCACCCCGATCAAACACTCGTTAATGCGATTCTCTTTCACTGTCCTGATTTAGCAGGGATTGGTGGCGAGAAGCGACCTGGAATTGTTCATCGTCTTGATCTTGGCACATCAGGAGTGATGGTCGTGGCCAAAACGCAAGCCGCACACGAAGGGCTCGTACAACTTTTCTCTAAGCACGATATTGAACGCGCCTATGAAGCCATTGTTTGGGGAACACCAAATTCCCTTTCAGGAAAAATCGAAACCTTTATCGCGCGGCACTCACAGCATCGGCAAAAAATGAGCTGTAGCGTGAAGTTTGGCAAGAAGGCGATTTCCTATTACAAAGTTTTAAAGAAAGGTGCACAACTCACACACATGGAATTTCGCTTGGAAACGGGGCGAACGCATCAAATCCGTGTTCATGCTTCGCAATTTCTGCAAACACCTCTTTTGTGCGATCCCCTTTATGCGGACGTTCCTCACCAGTTAAAGCGTCTGGATGAAAAACAGTTAGGACTTATTAAATCTTGGCCCCATCAGCTGTTACACGCCAAAGTGCTCGGCTTTAAACACCCGATCACCGGCGAAACGTTACGCTTTGAAGCTCCGCTACCCACTCCCATGCGTGAAGTGATGGAGTCGCTATGACTACACTGGTTGAAAAAAAACTTTCTTTCGGTTGGTTTCGATCGCTGGATAGCAAGCCCAGTGAACCAGTCTTCCATGTCCATCAAACTCATTCAAGTCGTGTTTTAGATGTCGCAACTGCCAATCTGTCAGAGCAAGAAGCCGATGGCATTGTCGCAAAATCTCCTGTGGAAATGGCGATAAAGACCGCCGACTGCTTGCCCATTTATCTCGCTAGCGAATCAGGCGTTGCGCTTTTGCATGCTGGCTGGCGAGGTCTCGCTGGTAACATTATTAGTGCTCCCGAAGTCATTGCCATTAAACCGACCGAAGCTTTTATTGGTCCCTGTATTCGCGCTTGCTGTTTTGAAGTCACAGAAGAATTCAAACAGCACTTCCCTCACACTCCTGTGAAAACAAACTCTGAGGGTAAGTTGCGCTTTGACTTGGTGGCCGAGGCTTATCGTCAGCTTCACGAGCAATATCCCTGGATCAATGTCACGGATTCACG
>JBIKNE010000241.1:0-4376 GCA_044358855.1 Bacteriovoracaceae bacterium
CCGGTTAAACAGGCCTTCAAGAATTGGTACAAGATGATATTCAATGCACATCCTTATGCGCTTGATGCATCAGGTACACCTGAAAGTCTTATGAAAATGACTCCAGCAGCACTACAAACTCTTCATCGACAGCACTTAGCAAAAGAAGAAATGGTGTTCACTTACTGTGGCGACCTTGATCTTGAAACAGTTGTGCTGAAATTACAAAAAGCCTTCGTTGGCCTTAAAGGAAGAAAGGGACCAAAACCTCGAAAGAATTCTCTTAAGCCGAAAATTAAGCAGCGGCTTGATATTCCGATGAAACGTGAACAAGTTCAGATTGTAATCGGAAAACCTGCCTACAAGATGACTGATCTAGAAGATCTCTACTTAAAGATGGTGACTGCTCACCTCTCTGGCCAAGGTTCAGAACTTTTTGTGGAAGTACGCGATCGCCAAGGCCTTTGCTATGCTGTTCAGCCAGTTCATGTCACTGCTCTGGAAGCAGGTGCTTGGGGAATTTATATTGGTGCAGGTGCTGACAAGAAAGAGCGTGCCGAGAAAGCCATTCTCGACATTCTCACACGTATGTCAGTCTCGGGTCTCACTCGTGATGAATTTGAGCGCGTGAAAACCAATCTTGATGGGCAGCAACAGCTCTCAGTCCAGACGAATGAAGACTATGCCCAGTTCTATTCTGTACCAGCGTTGCATGGACATGGACTTGATTTCCAACACAACTCGCAGGAAACGATTCGACATGCAAAATATGAAGATTTTCAGGCGTTCTTACAGAAGTTCATGAAAGACGGATGGAATATTGTAACGGCTGGACCGACTTAAGAGGAAATTCACAAAACTCTAAAAGTGATAGGCCAGCCCAACACCCATTCGAGTAATTTCTAACTCCGTTGGTCCGCTGAGGTCATGGCGCTTAAATAAAAAATGCGCACTCCAATCTTTGGTGATCGGTGTTGCTAAAAACACCATGAGCTTACGGCCGGCATAACTAGAATCACTCTCGGAGCGAGAGAATACTGATTGAGATACACTAAACTTTAAGAACACGGGTTGCTCCCAGAAATTCAAAGAACTGGATACGCCTACTGTGCCATAAAGAAGGTTTTGTCTTTTAAAAGCAACTGCTTCCGATGAAGCAATCATATCTTCTACATTGTAAGCATCAAAACTTTCATAATCTATTCCTGTGTAGGGAGTCAAAGAAGAAGACTTATTCCAATGGCGCAGTTCTAAATAGCTCGTAAGCCCATACTCGTAGGGTGATCTCAGGGCGCTTGAGTCAGCGAGCCCAGCCGTTTCAACAGCGGACAAATGAGAATAGTACGCGCTCGAGCTTAAGGCATAAGAGTCACTCAGTGTTTGCTGATAGCTTAGCCCTAGAGTAAGGGGTGAGTTTTGTGATGTTTCCACACTTTTGCCTTGCACTGTTTGGACAAAATCACCTTGAGAATATGTGTAAAAAAAACTCAGTTTTCGATTCTGTTGCTCAAGCGCAGAGTTCGATTTCTTTAATTTTGCTGTTATTTGGGTTTGATTATTCCCTGAAGTAGAGCTCGGTTCACGCAACCGCTGACTATTCTCAACTTCCCTTCTCAGTAATGCAATTTGTTTTCGGGTTGTTTGGACGGGGGCTTCCACCGATTTTATTTCTACAGTTTGATATTTATCAAAAGGGATTTCAACATACATCTTCGTGCCGACAGGGATTTGTTTAAAGTTTGCTACCCCTGGATTCCATCTCTTAATGTCATTGATTTCTTTGGGCGTAAGTTTATATTTAAGAAGCGACTCTTCTAGACTTTGAACTTCTGTAGTCATCAAAAAGAATGTCTTAATCTGCGGTCGCACTTGTGTCCAGCTCGAGAAGCTGGCTAAAAAACAGAGCAAGAAAATGTAGCTTTCTTTCCTCATGCTGATACCATACAAATATATTTAACTCACCATAAGATAGGTAACATATGCCCATCATTCTTTTCTACCTCTCACTCGTATCAAATGCTTTCACCCAAGAAATTGCCACTCAATTCACAAGCTACAGAGTTAAACCGTCAGACACTCTGATGCTGATCGCTTTTGCTCACTATAGCGACCATAGACAATGGAAACAAATCCTTGCCGATAATCAGGATCAATTAAACGGTTCTCATCAGCTCACTGAAGGTGTGGAATTAAAACTGCGTATGCCACTTAAGCCTCTTGAAGCGCGGCCAACTCAGAATCCTTACTTGATTAAAACAGGTGATACACTGGGAGGAATCTCAATAAAAGTATATGGCCAACCTAAACATTGGAAAGACATCTACCACAATAATCGAAATCAAATCCACGACCCTAATTTGATCTTCGCCGGATTCACTCTTTATTATCGTGACCTCACGCGATTGCCTGCGCTGTACCAAGAACTTCATTAATGATGCCTACTTTTTCAGGCATACCCAATCAAGACTTAGGCTTTAAGCCTAAGTCAAAACGAATACTTACAATAGTTCCTTTTTAGTTCTCTCGAACATAGGCCGATCGATGAGAAGATCATTTACGAGGGAACCCATATGATGAAGATTTCTAACAAAGAAGACATTCAAACTTTTTTAACGGCTTCATTAATAGAAAAAAAGAAAGTTTTAGTTTGGACGAAATCCGTTGATGAGAATGAATTCTTTTACACCGGAGCTCTTGTCAAAAGAGTTATTCCTGGGCGAGAAATCAAACTCGAAATAGATAAATCGATACCTGGATTAGAGAATCAAAAAATTTTTCTCGCCATCGAAGAAGAATCTTTCGTGATGGTTTCTAGCATTTTTTCATTTGTAAACAATAAAATCTCAATTGATCTTCCCTCTATGGCCGTCGGCAAAGAGCGACGCCGTAGTCCTCGTCGTCGTTTCAAATATGAAGACAAAATTCAACTTATTTTTTCACTCATGAATTCAAAAGAGCGCCTCCTTACTCATATCCTGGATATTTCCAATCACGGCATATGTGTCGTGATGAGCAAAGAAACTGTCGAGAAAATAATTAAGACGAAATTTATTAATATTGATTTTTGTGCCGATTTTTCAATCAACGGTAAGTGTGAAATGAAATCTCTTCGACTCTTATCAAATGCAACGCTCTCTTTGCCCGATCTATATTCCGTCGGGTTTGAATTTACCTAGCTACTGTCGTTTCAAATCATTTTGTGTGCCCTAAATTTCGGGCATTCAATAAACTTCTCTTCTGTGGCCAAACCTATAACTACCCTGAATTACGATCACTAGAACATTCTTCAAGGCTTTACCTTAAAATGGCGAACAGTTCCCTGGGAGACTTTTTTATTAAGCTATTAAGTATCGGATTAATGACAGTTTTGCTTGCTGGCTGTAATGCCAAAGATAAGGCCATATTTTCGGGCTTTTCATTTAACAATGACCCCGTGGTTTTGCCCCCCGAATTGGACATGCCCAGTACTAGCTCCGGCAGTGTGGGTGTAGCGATGTCAGTAACTCCGACCACACTTAACAACAACGGTGCCGCCATCACCAACTGTGTCGCCACACCTGCACTTTCAGTGGGACTCAGTATCAACACCACAACCTGCGTGATCTCAGGAACTCCCACTGGTTCCTTAACTTCTACGGCGTATTCCGTCGTGGCAACCAATTCCGCAGGATCATCTTCGGCGGCATCAGTGACGCTTTATGTCTGCCCAAGTAATTATGCTCAAGTTCCTGCCAACCCAAGCCTTGGTGTCACCAACGCCTTCTGTGTTGCTCAATTTGAAATGAAGAACGTCTCCAGTGTTGCGACCTCGCAAGCAGCGTCTACTCCCTGGGTATCTATCAATCAAACAAATGCTAAAACAGCGTGCACTTCTCTTGGCACGGGTTACGACCTCATCTCAAATCCAGAATGGATGACGATTGCTCGTGAAATAGAAATAACCGCTTCAAACTGGTCAAGTGGCGCAGTTGGAATAGGCATGCTTAACCGAGGACACTCAGATAACTCGCCAGCCTCAGCTCTCGCTGTGACCAATACCAGCGATCCTTACATTGGCACCGGCAACAACTCCGGACAAGTCGCAGGCTCGGGTTGGGAGCAAGGAAGAAGGCATACTCTCTCTAACGGTCAAACGATCTGGGACCTTGCCGGTAACGTCTGGGAATGGACCGACTGGACCTTGGGTGGTTCCCTCACATCTGGTCCAACAAGCTGCTCTGGCGGAGACTTTCCGAATGTATCCTGCGGAGCACTCTCAGCAGCTGACTACATGCCTGGTAATCCTGGCGGAGCACCAGCAGCAAACTACAATTCAAATTATGGATTAGGTTATTTTTATGGAGGTGGCGGCGGCGCTGCGCTTCGCGGTGGCAATTGGAACCTTGGCTCGGTCGCCG
>JBIKNE010000331.1:0-3493 GCA_044358855.1 Bacteriovoracaceae bacterium
AGCAGACCTAACTCTGGCGCCATTTTACCGAATTCGATATAGACACGGTCATCAACACCGTCTTCGTCTTCATCGAGATCAAGCACGACACCTTTATTGGCGTAGGCCTTCATCTCTTCATACAGCTCCATGCCATCTTTTCTGAAAGGATTCTCTTGGGTCTTAAGCTCCATCGCCTCTTCACCAAAGAACAAATCGATATAACCTTCAATCGGATCAACGGTGGTGCCAGCGATCTCACTGACCAGTGCGCGCTGAGCACCGACGAGTGCATTAAGGAGTGTTGATTTACCAGCGTTAGGAGCACCGATAATGGCGACGTTTGAAACCACATCGTGAGCAGGTTTAACACCTTTTTGAATCATCTCAGGATCATCTTTGCCTTCGAACTTGCCGGCAAAGTTCCACAAACGTAGGCGAAGATCGTTAATGCCACGATTATGTTCGGCGGAAACGAGCAGGAGATCATCAGCATCAATATCGAGCTGGAAGAAATCAACTTCATCGCCCGCTTGTTTATCGGTGTCGTATTTATTGGCAATAATCCAAACGGGCTTTTGTTGTTTGCGAATGAATTCGCGAATCCCTAAATCAAACGGACTTAAGCCTTCACGCACATCAACGACAAACAATACTAAATCACTCTCTTCAATCGCCAAACGTGCATGATCGGCCATGATGTTGAAGAAAGGATCGATATTGTTTTTGATCTTAGGATCAATTTCAATTTTTTGAGGATAGAAGCCACCGGTATCAACCAAGATCACTTCTTGATCATCGCCGGCACCTTCTTGCAAAGAAAGTATGCCGTAGTGTCGGTCACGAGTCACACCTGGTTGGTCATGAGTCATGGCCAATTTCGCCTGACGCATCAGACGGTTAAAAACGGTCGACTTCCCAACGTTGGGGCGACCGATAATTGAGACAACTGCTGAACGTTTCACTTAGACCTCCAAACACGTGCACTCGTCTGAGATCGAGGCAAACCGATTTCATCCAAAACCCAGTTATTGCTGAACCATTTTGGAGAAACTTTGACGTGTAAATTTAAATGCACCTGACCACCGACCATGGCTTCGATTTTCTTTCTGGCCTCAGTGCCGATTTGTTTAATGACACTGCCCTGGCGACCAACGACGATGGCACGCTGAGACGGACGGTTAACTAGGATTGAGGCGGAAACGTGAGCCGAGATGGGTCCTTTGCTATCACGATCAACCATATCTTTATACTCATCGACTACGACCGCGAGTTCATACGGAAGTTCTTCTTTCAAAACACGGAAGGCCTGCTCACGGATATATTCAGTTACAAAGAAGCGCTCGTTCTTGTTTGATGCTGAACCATCTGGGAACAAATGCGGTCCTGGGATCGCAGCATCACACAGAGCACCTGTGAGTTCATGAATGTTTGTGCCGTCTTTGCTTGAGATGACAAAGAATTTTTGGAGCGCCGGACACTGCTCTTTCATACGAGCAAACATGCCAAGTGTATCAGCGTTAGGCACCAGATCAGTTTTAGTGAAAAGAATCCAAGTCGGCCCCAGCTGCCATTCGATAGAGGCGAGGAAATCTTTAAACGCCAATTCTGGTTTATCGGCAAGATCAATTAAGACAAGATTGAGATCCACGCCCTCTGCACCCATCTGCGCTTGGTGATTCATGCGCTTGTTCAACTCTTGAGACGCTTTATGCACTCCCGGAGTGTCGACCAAAACGATCTCTGTGCGATCGATGGTGAAGATACATTGAAATTGGTTACGTGTAGTTTGTGGCTTATCACTCACAATCGCCAGATCAAAACCAATCAAGTTATTGATGAGTGTCGACTTACCTGCATTAGGTTTGCCTAATACTGCAACAGTGAGTTGTTTGTTATGGGGATGTTGGGTTTCAAGTAGCATAAGTCCTATCCTCCAGAGAGAGTGAGATGCAAATTTTGTTGTAAACAGGTTTGGGCAAGCCAGAGTTCGGCTTTTTTCTTGGAAACATTTTGCGAGCACAAAAGTTCGCGGCCATGAACCTTAAGAGTGACGCGGAAATTCACTCCCGTGCCCATGCGCTTTTCTTCAAACTCATAGGCCGGCAGTTCTTGCCAGACTTTCATGCAGTATTCCTGCAAGCGCGACTTAGCATCAAATTCAGCAAGCTTCGCGCCATCAAATAAATTCAAATCCTGAATCCAGTGATGAAACATATTTTTTGCGACTTCGAACCCTTGATCGAGATAAAGCGCTCCGAGGAGCGACTCAAGGGCATCGGCCATCACCGAATCTTTATCATGTAAAGTAGCCACTTCGCCTTTGCCTACAAACATAAAGCTATCAAGTTCTAAGCGACGGGCCAATTGAGCGAGTGTCTCTTCGTTAACGATAGCGCTTCTGAGTTTTGAGAGCTGGCCTTCAGAAAAGGTACTGAGGGATTTATATAACTCTTCCGTCACAATCAAACTTAAGACGGAATCGCCGAGGAATTCTAGACGCTGGTAAGTCTCCGATGGATGGGACGGATTTTCGTGCACAAACGAGCGGTGCGTGAGTGCCGCAACAAAGAGTTTAGGTTCACGAAAGGTGAGGCCTAAACGCATAGCTAGGGCGTTGATTTTCTCGTCGATCAACATAAGGTCATCCAAGGTCGTCTGGTCCCGTGAGAAGGCGGAACATGTTTAAATGTGGGCGGTATATAGCACCCGAGAAGCAATGCGACAAGGAGAAACGCTGGCTTGTCCTCTTGGGTGCAAAAAGGCAGAATCTTTCTATGATTGATTTGGTCAAAACTCAGCAACAATTTCTAAAAAATCTAGAACTTAGCGGCAAAAGCTTCAATACGGTTAAGAACTATCGCGCCGACCTGCAGGTCTTCAATCGCTTCCTCGCCCAGCATAAGCAATCGATGATTTTGAAGACTTTTACTATCACCCAAGTGCAAGAGTACACGGGCCACTTAAACCAGCTTTATGGCTCCCCCAATTCCATCCGTCGTCGTGTTCAGGCCCTGCGTTTGTTTTTTGATTTCTTGGTACAAAAACACAACTTCCCCGACAATCCCATTAAGCTCGTGCCCGTCGCTGCGAAGGTTCTCGATAAACCTAATCCTGTGCCCTTTAAAGATCTGATTAAACTCAAAGACTGGCTGATCGAGCGCAGAGACAAGGCAGAAGGCCTTGAGCGCTTGATGATCTTTCGCCATTTGATTGTGGTCGCATTGATTTATGAGTCAGGCGTGAAAGTTTCTGATCTCGCTCGCTTGGAGCTCTCGGATATTTTGCCAGATAAAAACGGACTTCGCGTTTTGATTCGACCACTCAAACGTGAGCCCTACTCCATTCCTTTAAGTGCGGCTTTCAAAGTCATTTGGAAAGAATATAAAACTGAGCTTGAAGCACTCTGGCCTGGCCCTGGTGACGTGAAGTTCGCGCTCTTTAATGCCAACCCTTATCGCATTTTAGCGGGCTCACTCTCACCGCGTGGAACGGAACTCTTCTTTGAAGATGT
>JBIKNE010000243.1:0-4338 GCA_044358855.1 Bacteriovoracaceae bacterium
TTCATCATTGATGGTTTTTTTGATTTCAATTGCAAGAGTCTGGAGTGCTTCGCGCTCTTTTTTATCGAGTGTAGGAAAGAAGCGCGAAAGATCAGTTTTGGCAGCTGCTTCCAAAGTAAAATAGTGTTCAAGCGTGTTGGCGAGATTGATCATATCGCCCGCATTGGCCTTCTTGGTGGTCGCCTTAGCCATAATACGATCAAGGTCGCGCACTTCAGCGAGTGTTTCGCGCCAAGCTTTCAAGAGTTCAGGTTTGCTCATCAAAGCGGCCAGGAGATCTTGGCGCTTAGTAATTTGCGAGAGATCTTTTAATGGTGTTTGGAAAAAATGCTTCAAGTGACGAGCACCCATTGAACATTTGGTGCGGTCCATGAAACCAATTAATGAAATCGAAATTTGCGAAGGATCACGAGGGAAAATCTCTAAACCTCTGAGTGTTGCCCAGGTGACTTTGAGACCATCGTTGCCGGCAATCAAGCGGAATGGACGAATGTGTTGAATCTTATCCATCGACTGAGTCGAAGAGATGTACCAGCTTAAAGCGCCCAAGGGACAAAGTACGCTGGCGCGCGTTTGAATGATGCCATCGCGCTTGTAACCGGGAATAAGTTTTTCTAAGTAAGGTGCGGCATGCTTAGGCTCAAACCATTCAAGTGAGAGATGCGTGCGAAGGATGTCTAGCTGAGTGAGTGTTTCTTCTAGGAATGGAACTTTCTCCCATTGGCCAAGTGTGCTCAAAAATTCTTTTGGACGATAGACGAGGATTTTTTCCGCCACTTCTTCTGCGGAGTTTAGACTGAAGCCGAAAAAATCACCTGTAGTGAAATCAAGTAGAGTCAGAAGGTAACCGGCTTCATCCTGCCAAGCACATCCAATATACTTATTTTCGTTGTTGTTTGCGCGATCAAGATCATAAGGCACGGCCGGAGTCACGATTTGAGTCACACCACGCTTAACAATACCTTTGACGTCTTTAGGATTTTCTAATTGTTCACAGATAATAACTTTAAGACCCATCTGGCTCAAGCGATCGACATAAGCCGCTGCTGCGTGATGGGGAATGCCGGCCATAGGAATTGGCGTTTCGCCAAGCTTTCCACGAACAGTGAGAGAGATGTTTAAAAGCCTCGCCACCTCACGGGCATCTTCAAAAAACATCTCATAAAAGTCGCCCATCCGAAAAAATAAAAGTTCTGTCGGATATTGCTTTTTGACGGCCCAATATTGTTCCATCATAGGAGTGAGTTTTACGCCCGTGGCGACCAAGTCTTTGAGAGTAGGATTTTGCATGGGTTTATGCTCGCTTTTCCGATGGATTCAGTCATCTTAAAAACTCCCTCATGCGCGCTGCGCGATGGTACACTCAAACTATGCTTTTTAAACCACTGAAATCAACAATAGTTATTGTCTTTTTTATTCTTCTCAACGCCTGGGTTGGCTATGGCGTGTGGACTCATCGAGCAGATGTCGATTGGGGAAATGACTCCAGTGCGGTGTTGGGAAAAGCGCCGACTGAAATGAAAGAGCTGGAATATTTTCACTTAGATCTCGGCAGGCCTGCACTCTCTTTGGTGGCCGATGAAATGCACAGCGTGGGCGATGAAGTCGCAAGCTTCGTGCGTCCGCGTGGAACTTATTCTCCCGATGAAAAGCGTGGCACCCTTCGCTATGAGGGCCAGCAAGCTGAGTACGTGAAAGCACGCGACACTCTCAAACTTTTGGGGGCCGTACAATTAGCGGAAGAGAATTCGTCCTACCAAGCTGAAGAGCTGACGTATTACCTAAAAAAAGATCTGGTAGTGGGTAAGCGTGAAGTGAAGGTCAAACATACTTTGCAAAAAACTGGCCAGGTGGTGAACATCACATCTTTGAGTTTCAAGGCACGTCCAAAACAAGAGTGGGCGAGCTTTAAAGGTGACGTTGATGGCGTGGTTACGCCGAAATTTAAGTTTCAGGCCCCCTTAGTTTTCCGCTCCCAAGAGATGGAATTAACGGGCAAAGAGGGGCTGATCCAACTTAAGGATCAGGTCTATATTAAGCGGGGAGAAATGCAGATAACTGCCCGAAATGGTGACATTTTTATCGAGCAGACAAACAAAAAGCTCAAGTATTTCATCCTGAATGACGATGTGAAGGTGAAGGAAAACCTCGTGGATTCGAAGGGTCAGCCGCTTAAGCGTGAGGCCTATGCCGAAAGACTCGAAGGTTTTGGACAAGACCGTATGGTGCTCTCAGGAGCACCACGTGTGTTGCAAGGAAAAGACGTGATCAAAGGCTATCGAATAACCATGCGTGAAAAAATGGAATTCATCGAAGTCGAAGATGCCATGTCAGATGTTCAAGTCAAAGAAGACGAGAACAAAGATGCGAAGGAGCGCCGCTAATGGAAATGATGACAGCAACAGGTTTGAAAAAAACCTATAACGGCAGGACAGTAGTGAAGAACGTCGGTCTTGAAGTCAAACAAGGTGAAGTGGTGGGATTACTTGGACCCAATGGTGCAGGCAAGACGACTTCATTTTATATGATTGTAGGACTGGTACGTGCAGACGAAGGGAAAATTCTTCTCGGCGATAACGATGTCACTTTGTTTCCTTTGCACGAGAGAGCTCGTCGCGGAATTGGCTATCTTCCTCAGGAAGCCAGCATCTTTCGTGAGCTCTCTGTAGAAGAAAATATTATGTCGGTTCTCGAAATTCGTGATCTCTCAAAACAAGAGCGCGTGAATATCTTGAACGAGTTGATTACCGATTTTGGTTTAGATCATATTCGCAAATCAAAAGGCCGTGAATTATCAGGTGGTGAGCGCCGTCGCGTGGAAATTGCGCGAGCACTCGCTTTATCACCAAAGTTTATTTTGCTCGATGAACCTTTTGCTGGCGTTGATCCTTTAGCGGTCGCAGATATTCAAGGAATCATTCGCCAACTGAAAGAGCGTGGCATAGGTGTGTTGATCACCGATCACCAAGTTCGTGAGACGTTAGGTATTGTTGACCGTGCTTATATTATGAATCGGGGAGAACTCCTTGTGAGTGGAACTCCGGATGAAATTGTGAAAGACGAGACAGCGCGCAAGTTCTACTTGGGCGAAGAATTTAAGATGTAGGAGCCTTTATGGCCGCAAAGATGTCCTTAGGTTTAAAGCAGACGCAAAGCTTGATGATGACGCCGCAATTGCAGCAGGCGATCAAGCTTCTGACTTTAACCCATCTAGAAATGACCAATCTGATTGCCCAAGAGATGGTGGAAAACCCCATGCTCGAAGAAACAGATGGTGAGTCGGCATCTGAGGCCAATGAAGAACCGAGTAAAGAGCAAATTGAACAACAAGAAGCGACCACCCAAGACTTTCAAGGTGGAGAGCTGATTGAGGGAACTCGCCAAGATTTCGATTGGGAGTCTTACGCCGATTCATTTAATTCAACTTCGTCCACTGCTCCGAATACTCGTGAAGTCGGCGGTGCTGATGATATGCCGAGCTATGAGAACATGGTCTCAAAAGGCCAGTCTCTGCACGAGCATCTTGAGTGGCAATTACGTATGGAGAGTTTATCAAGCGAAGAACTCGATTTCGCCATTGCCCTCATTCAAGACATTAACGATGACGGTTATTTGACGAGTCCTCTAGATGAACTTATCTCACGCACTAAACTTGATCGTGATGAAGCAGAAAATATCCTAGCGATGGTGCAATCTTTTGACCCAGTCGGTTGTGCCAGTAGCACTATTCAAGAATGTCTTTTGGCCCAAGCGCGCGCACTCGAAGAGCGCTCACCTTTAGCAGAGAGAATTATTGCTGATTACCTGGAAGATCTTCAGTCTAAAGACCACGCTAAAATCGCCAAAGCGATTGGTGTAAACAAAGATCGCGTGAAAGATGCTGAACTTGTCATCATGGGTCTTCACCCGAAGCCTGGTCGCTTAGTATCACCAGAAGAAACTCAGTATGTGGTGCCTGATATCTTTGTTGCTGAAGTCGGCGGAGAATTTGTTGTGCAAGTTAACGATGAGGGAGTTCCTCGTCTTCGCGTATCAAATCTCTATCGTGATCTTTTAAAAAGCAAAGAAGGCGGCGCCGAAGCGCAGGACTTCGTTCAAGAAAAACTGCGTTCAGCACTTTGGCTCATCAAGAGTATTGAAAATCGTCAGAAAACGATTACCAAAGTGGCGATTGCGATTGTTCGCAGCCAGCAAGACTTTTTTAAGCGCGGTCCTGAATTCTTGAAACCGATGATCTTGAAAGACATTGCGGGTGAAATCGGTATGCATGAATCAACCGTTTCTCGTGTGACAACCAATAAATTTATGCACACACCATTGGGTACCTTCGAATTGAAG
>JBIKNE010000244.1:0-4310 GCA_044358855.1 Bacteriovoracaceae bacterium
GCCCAAGAGTTTCACCAATCCATTCAACGAGGCGAGAAAAACTATATCCAATTCAGTCAGCTGCTCGATATCCAAAAAGATCTGGTGAAGGATCTCAATCTTAGCTGGCTTAAAAAGTTTGGAAAAACTTATTTTGGCCATGGCTACCAATCATTTATTGGCAGCAAACACCGCCGCACCCCCATTCATTCAGGCATGAATAGTTTCTTCTATATCATGGCAGACGGTGCCAAACAGTGGACGCTTTATTCGGCCCACTCCGTAGCGATCATACAACCGACAATCAACAAACGAGTCTATAACTATAGCGATGTCGATATCCGCTCGCCGGATGAAAAGACATGGCCCGGTTTCAGTCAATTGAGCCATTACAAATTCGAATTAAAAAAAGGCGATATCCTGTTTGTTCCGGCATGGATGTATCATGAAGTACAAAACTTGGAAGACGGCTGGGGCTCAAATTATCGCTTTAATGCCTTAAAGCCTATTTTCCGCTATCCAACTTTTGTTCTCGTACGCCTGCTATTTGCTCATCCCAATATCTTTACACCCATCTACAATCGTTCGATTTTTTCTGGAAAAAAAGATAAAGGCAGCGCTAGCTTAGTTTGATTGAAACACATGACTCATAAAATCACGTGCCAATGATCGACCAGTGACCTGATCCAGTTGTTCGAAACCTGGAACAGTGTTGATATCGCTTATCACCGGACCATTTGAACTCATCAAAATATCTAAGCTCAAAAGATCAGCTATCGGATTTATTGTAAGCAGATCAATCAATACACGCAATTCTTGAGGGTATGTTTTGAGTTCAGTCGCCACTCCGCCTTGAGCGAAATTAGCAACGCCACTCACTCCTCGTCGCTCTAATAGTGCCCAGGGTTGCTGGCCAATCAAAGTCAGGCGAAACTCAGGTCCAGGGGCAAGTCGTGGTTGAATAATAAAATCCTGATCATTCAAACGATGAAGTGTTTCGAGCCAATGAAACATCTCATTCGTTTTACTAAAAAAATGCACACCCACTCCGCGCATCCCACGATTCATCTTAAGTACCCAGCCATGGGCTGTAAGATGTTGCTCGGAAAACTTCTGCCAATGGGGATCACTCTCCAAAAGCGCCCGACGGTGCATAAAAAAGGGAATCGCCGGCAGATCTCGCTGACTCATCCAAAGCGCTTGGCGCGACTTATCCCACAATTCCTGGCGAATCTTCCAAGCGTTATATTGCTGTCCCCAGCGCGGCTCCTGCAACAGAGTCCAGACAAAATTATCGGCCTCCACTGATGAAACACGATTGATAGTTTTGTCATAAGTATGTTGAGTCAGAGGCCAGCTGATTCTTTGTTCGAGGGGATCTAAAACTTCTGCACTACCGTACTTCTGGGCGGCCGTCAGTAGCGACTGATTTGAATAAGTTTGAGGATGTTGTGTCAAAAGACATAAACGCATAAGAGAATTTTACAGAGAATCTACCCCGCTCTACAATGAACACTCATGATGAAATACTTACTTCTTCTCTTTTTATTCTCCTGCGCTGCACAGATTAAACCGGCCAACCCACCCCAGACGACACCTGTTGTTGCCGTAGAAACGCCTGATGAAGTGCAGCCATTGGCTCAACCCAAACCCACCCTTACACCAGCGTTAACAAAGTGGTGCGAACGCACTGATAAAGAATTCAGCCGTTATAACTGGGGCAAGAGTCGCTGTGATGAATTCAATTGGTCTCATGTGCGCAACTCTGTCGATGGCCATCCTATCGCCTGGATGGTCTTTGGCGATGAGTCCACCCTCGAAAATAAAAATGTCACCCTGATTATGTGTGGCGTTCATGGCGATGAGATTACACCGATTAAATTTTGCTATGATATCCTCTATGACCTTAAAGACTTTCATTGGGATTTTTCCGAACGTGTGGTGATCGTCGCTCCAATAGTGAGTCCTGATTCATTTTTTAAAGCACGTCCCACTCGCACCAATGCACGTGGCGTCGACGTCAATCGCAACTTCCCCACAAAAGATTGGAGTGCAGATGCCATACGTTTGTGGACACATCGTCACGGCAAAGACAAACGTCGCTTTCCTGGCAAAAAAGCTTTGAGTGAACCTGAGGTGGTATTTCAGGTGAATCTTATCAAACGCTATAACCCAGCTAAGATTATTTCCGTCCACTCACCTCTCATGATGCTCGACTACGACGGCCCTGATTTGACTCATAAAGAGACTGGCCCTGCCAAGGATCTGTTACTCTCCATGTCGGAAAAGGCCAGTGGCTACAAAGTCTCAAACTATCCTCACTTTCCAGGTAGCTTGGGAAATTGGGCCGGCCAAGAATTAGGTATCCCCACCTATACTTTAGAACTTCCCAATTCCGACCCTCATCAAAGCACCAAATACTGGCGACAATTCCGTGAGGCGATTCATCACGCGATCGAACAGAAGGTTGGGCCTTAACTGTGGGCTTTCCTTAATATCCATCCCTTCGGCCCATCTAGATAAATCAGTTCACTTATTCGCCTTAATATCACTGTTAATTTCTTTTCTTTGGCCAATTTTCCTATATCTCGAACCACGCCTAGCGAAGAGTACCCGTCGACATATGCCTTTTTCAATCCAGAGTGTTTTTGCTCATTAAATAAGACGTAATGAACGGCATTCTTTGTTTCACGTACGGAACGAAGCACATGCAAATGATAGCGCTCTAACTGTACTCGTCCCTTTCCAAGACCTTTAGCGATGGTCACTGTGAGTGAGCGCATGCCTCTGGTCAAGACAGCATTATCTTGCGCTTCTAAAATCAAATGAATGTGATTACTTTGCAGTGAGAAATGAATCACCCTGAGTCCCATCTTTCGGGCGTTTATAATCGCCCTTTTCAAAAGACCCAATCCTTTCTTGTGACGAATGGTGGTGCGGTATTTGAAGTTCACATGCAGGGCATGGCGCATTTGAACTTTCTCCCTCACTCGATGGGCCACGCCTTTAGAATGAATACGTTTACGTCCAGAACCAGGTCTTCTGCCTCCGTGTGATCCTTTATAGAGATTGAGTTTCATTTGCTTCCCCATGCTGCCTCCAGTTGAAAGAGGCATATGTCGTTTAGGTAGGAGGTGTTTGAGAAGTGTCATGAGGGAAATTGAGTTCGATGTTTCTTATTTGAAGCAATGAATGCCTAAGTTTTAGACACCACACTAATGGGTGAACTCACTTAGTCCTTATAAATCAATTAAATCGCTCTCGGATGGCACCCAACTTGAATAAAAGAGCTTTAAACGAACGGGAGATCTTAATGAAAGCACTATTTTTAGTCGCCACATTAGCTATGACGATCACGGCCTGGGGCAAACCCAATCTCATGACAAAAGCAGCAAATGCCCCCACTAAAATCTGTGATACTGATTCACTCGAGTCGTGTTTTCAAGATCGCTCCAAGGCCAACCATGCCTTTGAAATGCTCCATCGCGATGATGAAGGTAATGTAAAACGCACCAAAAAAGTCGCGCTCCTCATTCACGGTTTGAGTGACTCGCCCTATTTCTACCGCGACATCGCGCAAATTCTTTTTAATCGAGGCATCAACGTTATCGCTACTCGTACTACTGGCCATGGCACCGATAAAACTCACCTCAAAAATGTCACTAAAGAGATGTGGTATGAGGATGTTAAGTTCGGCATGCAGAAAGCACGTGAATTAGGTGATGAAATTCTCTTAGGTGGAATGAGTCTCGGTGGAGCACTGGTATTGCGTGAAGCACTTATTAATAAAGACGTTAAAGGTCTTTTACTCTTCTCGCCGGCCTATAAATTACCCAAAGACTTTAACAACACATGTCGTTTAGAAAACCGTCTGCAGCGTCCATTTATTAGACTGGTTGGTCGCATCGCGGGACTTGATACTGATGATTACCAAGCGAAAAAAGAATTCGGAGTTGATGTCCGTTACCAGGGTATTCATAACAATGGCACCTGTGAATTGATTCATGTGAATAAAGAGATCGAGAAAATCGCCCGCAAGCAGGTGGGCAAGAAAGGTGAACTCTTCTCAAATCTTGATATCCCTATTTTTAACGTAATTAGCGAATATGACACCGCTATTGATCTTCCATATATCAGCTCGCTTTCAAAAAATGCTAAATCAAACGAGCGAGGACTATCGCACTTAGTTGTTTACTCAAAGGCAGAAGCGACTCCTGGGGTTATTAATGAAGCGCGTGTCACATTCCGAAAAAATGTCCCGTGTATGCGTCACGCTTCGGTATTACTGCGTCCGTCAGTTGAGATGAATTACGTCGAGGCCAAATGTGAAT
>JBIKNE010000245.1:0-4295 GCA_044358855.1 Bacteriovoracaceae bacterium
AGAACTTAAAGCGCTTGGGCGATTTCTACACTCTCCGCTGGAAAAGTAACAAGTGTACTCTCATCGGAACATTTCTCTCTTGCTATGGCGGTGAAGATATCCAAATCAATGATGCCAAGGTTTCACAGTGGGCACTCTACTCTAGCGCTCAACGTTCTGAATCTAACTTAGGTGTTTTCGAAAATATGGAAGTTGGTTTGATGCTAGATATCGATGGAAAAACTGAAAGTTTTTCTATGAGGTACGAAAAATCAGAATGTAGTTTTTGGTAAAAAAAAAGCCTTCTCAAAAGAAGGCTTTTAAATGGTCGGGGTGACTGGATTCGAACCAGCGACCACCTGCTCCCAAAGCAGATACGCTACCAGACTGCGCTACACCCCGACGTCGGACGAGTATGAACGCTGGCCCAGGATTTGTCCAGGCAGAGTAGGCGTAAAGATTGTTTTAATGCGTCACGCAATGGGCTTGGGATTGAAAAAAGTCAGTGCTTCTTTCGCTGCACGGGCCCGATGTGAGTGCAAATTTTTCCATTCAGGAAGCTCGGCCAGGGTTTTACCGTCATTCTCATTTCTAAGTGGGATAAATATGGGGTCGTAGCCAAAACCATAGGCCCCTTTATACTCATGCCCAATTTTGCCCTGAACTCGCCCCTCAAAGAAGTAGATCTCGGTGGGGCCCAAATAAAAACATAGGACGCAAGTGAAGTGGGCCTCACGGTTTGCGTTCTCGGTTCCCAAAAGTTTCATCAACTCAAGGCACTTATCTTTGTAATCAGACTTCTCAGGCAAAAAACGAGCGCTTTGAACGCCAAGTATTTCCGGTAACGCGGTAACGGTTAAGCCCGAATCATCGGCCAGCGCAGGAACTTTAAACTCTTCGTAATAGGCGCGGGCCTTGATCAGAGCGTTCTCTAGAAAAGTAGTGCCGGTCTCGTCTGGATTTAGACCACGAGGAGCAGCCTTGACGATAATCTTGTCAGCAAAGAGTTCAACGAACTCTTGCGCCTTATGAGCATTTCCAGAAGCTAAAATAAACTCAGGCATTCAAGACGGCCTGTTGCGCTTCAACGACTTTTCCTATGGCCGAGCGAGCGCAACTGATCAATGCATGAAGTTGCTCTTCTGAGAACGGATCACCTTCGGCAGTGCCTTGCAACTCAACGAATTTTCCACTCGCGGTCATCACGACGTTCACATCAGCTTCGCAGGTTGAATCTTCTTGATAGTTAAGATCAGCAATCGCTTTGCCTTCTTTATCAAGACCGACACTTACAGCGGCTAAGCCTTCTTTCAAAGGATGAGTTTTAAGCAAACCATCTTTTTGTAATTTTCTTATCGCTAGCTCGAGTGCCACATAAGCACCAGAGATCGCCGTCGTGCGAGTTCCACCATCAGCGACGATGACATCACAATCGATCATCAAGGTGCGCTCGCCGAGTTTTGTCATATCTGTAATCGCGCGCAGAGCACGGCCGATCAAACGTTGAATTTCTTGTGTGCGTCCTGATGCACCTTTACGTTCACGATCGCCTCGAGTGTGAGTCGCAGAAGGCAGCATAGCGTATTCGGCGGTCAGCCAGCCTTGTCCTTTGCCTTTCAAAAAAGGTGGGACACTTTCTTGCACATTCACTGTGACTTGAACTTTAGTATTTCCAAACTCCGCCATGACACTGCCATGAGCGTAGGGATTAATATTAGGTGTGAAGCGAATAGGACGGGGAGTATCGCGTTTGATCAGAGACATGGTAACCTCGTCGATATGGTGAAACATTTACGCTTAGCGCAGTGTGATTCTACCCAAGACGAACTGAAACGCCAGCTCGATCGCTATGATTTAGTGAGCACGGAGCAACAAAATGCGGGGCGTGGACGCGGCGATCATAGCTGGGATCATCTCACAGGCGCCCTCGCCTTCTCTTTTGTCGCACCCGCTCACCCACAACTGACGTGGCAAGCGCTGGAAGTGGCGGTATCTCTTGCTATGAGTTTCGAAGAATTGTGGGGAGTCACACTTGATCTCAAGTGGCCCAACGATCTTTACCGCGATGGCAAAAAATGCGGCGGCATATTGTTACAGTATCAAGCACCACGTATGTTGATTGGAGTGGGTATTAATCTACACCCAGATTCCTCTGCTAGCTGGGGAAGCGTCTGGAATCATCAAAAAAAATTAGACTCAGATTGGGTCCATCAAATGCCTTTCGAATTTGTAGAGCGGTATCTTGCGAATTGTTCACAGTCTGCTGAACTGATCCGCCACGAATGGCTTAAGCGCTGTGTGCACCTCAATCGCAAGGTCACTATTACTGATGGAAATGAAATTGTTGAAGGTATATTTTCAGGACTAGGTGCTCACGGCGAAGCCATCGTGAGTGGTAAATCTGTTTTTAACGGCAGTCTACGCTGGATCGATTAAAGATCTTTCGTGACTTTATCACTGAGTTTTTGCAACTCTTTCTTAATCAAGTTTTCTGCTAAATCAGGAATGACTTCCCAGGCTACCTTGTCGACACCTTGACGACAGTATTCAGCAACTACTTCACGGACAATATCTTTCAACATAGGACGAAGAGCTTCGAGGTCACCAGAGAAGTTAGTAGCAGATGTAGCTTTATTGTAATGAGGCAATTTATCCTGCTTATCAAGAGGTTCAAATAGCGAATCATCAAACGTTACGCCACTCTCTTCAAACTCTTCACTCTGTGCACTAAATTGCGGCTCAATTGATTTTTGCTCTTTTACCACCGAGAGCTTAGGCTGAGTTTCTTCAAAAGCATCAGCGGCCCACAAGTCACTTTCCACTTCATCACGAATTTGATCGGCAATTCGCATCGCAATTTCTTCATCGGCAGACATACCGGTTGATTCAGCTAAATCATTTAGACTAAGGGAGTTTTCCTTTTCTGTAGTCACTAGTTCGTTGAGCGGAATCAATTTCGATTTCGGTGAATCAACTGGGGTTGTATCAATCTCTAAATCATTACTTGTTCCCATGTCTGGATATTCCAGATCATCGTCCGATGGGAGCTGAACTTCATTATGAACTTGTACCGGAGCAACTTTTGCTGGTGCAGCCTTAGGTAAAACGGGAGCCACAGGTTTTGCAACCGGAGCTTCACCAATTACAGGTGGCAGATCAGGGGCACCTGCAGATTTGCCAATCACACCTGGGATCATCATGCCCCAATCACTCAAATCATCATTGAGAGGTGAAACAGTGTCTTCTGTCATGCGGCCGATATCTGGAGATTTTTTTTCTACTGTCTCTCGAATGCTCCAGCCCTCATCTATTTCAATAGATTGAGAAGTTGCCGCCACCGGAGCTGCAGTACCATCAATTAAATTTCGAACCTGGATGATAAACTTAGCAGTATCAAATGGTTTAACGACATGCTGACTTGCATCGGCATCTCTGAGCGCACTTTCATCCACTGTATCAAACGTTCCATACATCACGAGGATCTTAGCTTTTGGACAAATCTTTTTAATTTGTCGGCACAGATCATAACCCGTTTGAGATTCTGAAAAATTGAAATCAAGAAAGACAGCTGCAGGTTGAGTGGCATTCAACTTATCAACTAAGTCAGTTTCACGCGCACACTCAACTATCTCACACGGCTCATCCTTCAAGATAATCTTGATGACTTTATGAACGGTGGGACTGTCGTCGGCTAATAAAATTTTAACGCCCATGTTCAACATTATAGGCAATTGAAATCCGGTGCGAAAAGCGAAAACGAATCTAAAACTCGAGAATCATCCCAGTTTGATTGGCAGTATTGCCTCGAGAATTGGACAATTTCAGTAGCCCATTCAGTTTTTGATGAGCATCTTCTCCACTCTTAGAGAGTGTATGAGCTATTTCTTGAGGACTGAGCCAGGGAGCCACTCCCTCGGTAAGAAAGATAAATTGATCACCTTCTTGGAGTCGAACTTCTCTCATATGCCAACTGAGTTCAGGAAAGCAGCCAAATGCTCCCACTGGAGCCCTAAGTGCGCCCGCAGCATGAGGATCGTGAGAAAGATACTGATGAGTATCAGGCACAAAAAGTGCTTCCACATTTCCATGGCGGGCCAAATACGCCTGACAGCCACCGACTTGCGATAGAACTAAAATATCATCGGCTTTAATCGCACAAGCAGCACTGGCTCCGGCGCGATGATTGAGACTCTTAGAAGAATTTTCTTTATGGAGGGCCTGGTGAGCATTGATCATGGCATTCGCCAAAGCATTTCCTTCCAATAACCAACGGCTGCTCCAATAAAGCGGCATTGTAGCATCAGGATCGTCAGCTA
>JBIKNE010000246.1:0-4278 GCA_044358855.1 Bacteriovoracaceae bacterium
GAGTTACTTTGTCCGAAAGCTTTTTCGTTGTTGCATTATCGTAAACACGTTTCTCTTCTTTGAAGTTAGACTTTGTAGGTCCGTACTCGAAAGTATAGTCCTGGAGTTCACATTCACCAGCTTTATCGCAGACCGGACAGTCGAGTGGGTGGTTTGAAAGTAAAAAATCCATCACACCATTGCGTGATTTGAGTACTTTTTCAGAACGAGTATGAACAATCATTCCGTCAGCTGCTGGAGTCGAGCAAGAGGTCATGAGCTTAGGAGCTTTTTCAATTTCCACGGTGCACATTCTACATGTGCCAGCAATAGGCATCGCTGGATGATAGCAATAGCGCGGGATTTCTTCGTGGAGCTTATAGCGCTCAGCGACCTGCATGATGGTGTCACCTGGTTTGAAGTCGTAGGTTTTTCCATCAATAGTCACTTTAGGCAATGGCTTAGCCTCAGGGGCTGAATCCGACACCACTGGTTTTTTGTCCGAGGTATAATTCAGATCAACTTTTGGCATGGTGATTTCGAAAGATGTATTAGACATGGGCACCGTCCATATGATGAGAAACAGATTCCACGCGGCCTATTCCTTTGAGTCCACCGCGATAAATTAATTCTTCGAATTCTGAGCGAAATTTACGAACACTCGACAAGGCAGGTCCGGTGACCGCGTCGGCAAATGCACAGATTGTCTGGCCCGCCATATTGCCACAGATCTTGGCGATATAATCGAGATCATCGTTGGTGCCTCCACCATCTAGAATGCGTTTAAACATTCGGGCTAGCCAATGTGAGCCTTCACGACATTGAGAGCATTGTCCGCAAGATTCATGTTCATAAAACTTGAGAAGAGTGTAAGTGGCTTCCGGAATACAGACAGTATCATTCATAACAATGAGACCGCCTGAGCCCGCCATCGTGCCTGCCTTCATGAGTGAATCATAATCAGTGAGGACATGACATTCATCAGCTCTCAGCATGGGCGCAGAAGCACCACCGGGGATAACAGCTTTGAGTTTCCCACCTTTCACTCCACCGGCGATTTCAATAATTTCATTGATCGATAGATTCATCGGCAACTCATAGACGCCGGGTTTGTGAACGTGGCCAGACACTCCGATAAGTCGGGTTCCGCCTGAGCGCTCAGTTCCCATTTTGGCGTATTTTTCCCAGCCCTTTGAGAGGATGAACGGAACAGCTGCAAATGTCTCGACGTTGTTAACACATGAAGGCATGCCGTAAGCACCGACCTGCGCAGGGAAAGGTGGCTTCAGGCGCGGTTCTCCACGTTTACCTTCAAGGGAATTGAGTAGCGCTGTTTCTTCGCCACAAATATAGGCGCCCGCACCTTTATAGATGACGAGGTCAAAATTAAATCCTGAGCCTAAGATATTTTTACCGAGAAAACCTTTTGCGTAAGCATCATTAATCGCTTTCTGCATGAGACGAGTTTCTTTAAACCACTCACCGCGAATATAGATGAAACCTTTGTGTGAACCAATCGCATGACCAGCAATGATCATCCCTTCGATCATACGGTGAGGAGTCTTGGTAAAAATAAGACGGTCTTTAAAGGTTCCTGGTTCTCCTTCGTCCGCATTGCACACAAGATACTTCGGTTTTGGGTTCCCATGAGCATCGACTGGGTTGGGAGGCATGAATGACCACTTCATTCCAGTAGGGAATCCAGCTCCGCCACGACCGCGAAGATTCGATTTCTTAACTTCATCGACAACTTCGGCCGGTTTCATCTTAAGGGCCTTAGCTAACGCCTGATATCCCTCTTCGGATTGAATATAAAAATCAATTGCTTCACAGCCAGGTTTGGTGACATTAGGAGTGATGACGGGTTCAAAATGTTCATTATTATACATCATGGCCACATTCCTTCTTGGCGAGTGCTTTTGCCGACAACTTTGCCTTGAGATAAATCTTTTTGGGCCTGATCGATAATTCTCTCGAGCTCAGCTTCATCTACATTTTCATAATAGTCTTCGTTAAGCATCAATGCAGGGGCAGTACCGCAAGCGGCCAAGCACTCAACTTGTGAGAGTGTAAAGTTTTTGTCAGCAGTCGTTTCGCCATTTGAGATGCCTAGTTTCCTTTGAGCGCAAGCGACGAGTTTATCAGCACCATTAAGCCAGCAAGAGATGTTGGTGCAAATTTGCAAATCGACTTTACCTTGCTCTTTCAGCTTGATCATCGTGTAGAAACTGGCCACCTCTCTTACGGTGGATAAGGGCAAGTGAAGAAACTCGCCAATGTCTCGCATATTCTCAATAGAGACCCAGCCGTTCTCATTTTGAACTTCTATTAGAGTAGGAATGAGCAGCGCTTGCTCAGTAGGGAATTGGTGACGAATCCCTTCCATCATTTTTACAATTTTATTCGATAGTGCCATAGGTTTATTTCTCTCTTATCGATCTAACTCGCCAGCAATAATATTCACACTTCCTAGGGTCGTGACAGCATCGGCGATTTTGTCCCCTTTAATCATTTTTTCATAGGCCTGAAACTGCATGAGTGAGGGGCTCTTTACATGCATTCGCCAGGCCTTGGGGCCTCCACGACTGACAAGATAGAAGCCAAGTTCCCCGTTACCACCTTCCACACAGGTGTATGTTTCACCGGCCGGCACATCGATACCTTCCATAAAAATCTTAAAGTGATGAATCAAGACTTCCATCTTGGTATAGACATCCATCTTTTCTGGAATCATCACTCGGCGATCATCCACCCAGATGGGGCCTGAAGGGATTTTTTTAATACATTGCTTGAGAATACGTGTTGATTGGCGCATCTCCTCCATACGAACGAGATAGCGGTCATAAGTGTCACCATTTGAGCCGACAACAACATCAAAATCAACTTTGTCATAGGCATAGTAGGGACGGTCTCTGCGCAGATCGATATCGAGTCCAGAGGCGCGGGCGACTGGGCCAGTAGCGCCATAAGCGATGGCATCAGCACGTGATAAAACTCCCACGCCACGCGTACGATCAATCCAAATACGATTTCCTGTCAAAAGCGCATCAATTTCATCAAGCGCTTTAGGGAATTCGTCACAAAATTTATCTAACCGAGGAATGAAATCCATGGGGAGATCGTAGCTCATCCCACCAATACGAGCATAGGTGGTGGTGAGGCGCATGCCACAAGCTGATTCTACCATGGTGTAAACTTCCTCTCTCCAGCGGAAGAGGAGCCAGAAGCAAGTCATCGCTCCTGTATCGAGGATATTAGCGGCAAGGCATACGAGGTGATCGATGATACGAGCAAGCTCCATCATGATCATGCGAACCCACATGCATCGATCCGTGATTTTTATCCCCATGACGTTTTCCACTGTCATGGCATAAGCGATATTATTGATAAGCGCTGAACAGTAATTCAAACGGTCAGTGTAGACCATCCATTGGTGATAGGTTTTTTCTTCAGCGAGTTTTTCGATGGCACGATGAAGATAGCCAATTTCGCAAGTGGCATCTTCAATAATCTCACCATTGATTCGACACATGACACGCAAAGTTCCATGCATCGCTGGGTGAGCTGGGCCTAAATTAATAAGCACATTTGGATTATAAAAGTCCGCGAGTGGTTGCTTGTTTTCCATTATAGTTTCTCACTCTTGGGAAGGGGGTTCGGGCCTAAGTGGAATGGAATATTGTCGGCAAAAGGCTCTCGTTGTTTGATGGGATACTCTTTGCGTAAAGGGTGGCCGGTAAATCGTTCGTCCATCATGATACGGCGAAGGTTGGGATGACCGTCGAACTTGATGCCAAACATGTCCCACACTTCTCGTTCGAGCCAGTTAGCTGCGGGCCAAATAGTGGTTAGTGTGGGAGCTGATTCCTCAAGATCGACTGCGAGCTTGATGCGTAAACGTACGTGCTTGGTGGTTGAAAAAAGATTGTAGACGACAACAAAACGTTTCAAACCGTCGACCTTGTCCTTGTTGTCGTAAGCCGTCAAACTGGAAAGATAGTCGAGCATGCAAGCATCGTCGTGCTGAAGCATTTTAATTAGAGTGATGAGGTCTTTACCATCACGCACCCAAATGATGGGTTCATTCAATTTGTCGAACTCAAGCTTGCGACCTTCGCTCAAGCCACCTTGCAGATATTTTTGATTTAAGCGTGATACAAGCTCTGTTTGCCGCTTCATGAATGGAGCGTTTTCTGCATATGCGTTACCCACGGTCTACTCCTTTCTTGTGCCAGGAACAATGCCTTGCTGAGTGACGCGCCAACTTGAGGCGATGTCTTTGGTCATAGGCTTGCGATA
>JBIKNE010000247.1:0-4269 GCA_044358855.1 Bacteriovoracaceae bacterium
TCGAGAGCCTTCTTCTTGTTGCTCGCGTCACCGCTGTTTTCGAAAGTACTGTTAAAAGCCATGATATCTCCCCTTGTGGTCAATGATTTCGGAGGTGTGTGTAAAATTACGCTAACACCCCCTGGCGTTAGTGCCAAGGCTTTTTACTGCAAGTCTACGGAAAAATTACGGAAACCCAAGTTATCAAAAACTTAGAGTATTTGACTAATTGCGTAGGAAAAAATGGGACAGGGCCAAGACAAAACTACCCGCGAAGAGGCCAGATATGACATCGTCTAGAATGGTGCCGGCGCCGTTTTTTACTTTTTTATCAAAATAAGAAGCAGGCCAAACTTTGACGATATCGAAGAATCGAAAAGCAGCAAAACATAATCCCCATTCGAGAAAGTTGCGAGGGGAAACAATCATCCAGGTGATCGCCATGCCAATGACTTCATCGACAACGATCCATTGTGGATCTTGTAATTGCATTTTTTTTTGAATGATGTCGGCGGTCCAGCAAGCAATCAATGTCATGAGAGAGATCACGATGGCGCTTACCCAAATGGGAGTTTCAAGTAGACTCCATGCATAGATAAACGGAAGAGCCGCAAGAGTGCCAAAAGTTCCGGGAGCTTTTTTTGCGCGTCCTGCGCCAAACCATGAAAGATACATGATCATCAGTTGTTGTGCGAAGTTGTTGTTTTGCTCTTTCATGTCTTATGGGCTACTTTTTTTCCTCAATTCTAGCGCGAAAACAGAGGACTGCGATAGTGAGTGTGCGTCCAGATTTTCTTCAGCAGCATCTTTTTAACTGGGAAACCTTAGATTTGGTTTGCAGTGGAAAGTCGTCGCTGGATGCTAAAAATTATCTTACCGAAATGTACGGGGCCGAACAGGTCTACGACTTTTTAGTTGGTTATGGTTTCGATCTCAAAAATCCAGTTGAGAACGCCGAGCTGTTTGGGATTTACCAAGAGGCCCTGCAATTTATAAAGCGCTATTTTCTAAAAGAAGGAAATCCCGACGGTCTTGAGATGTCGGTGCCAAGTTTCCTTTTCATGCTGACAGATATCTCCGAGCTTTTCATGCTCGCGACGGGTAAGTCGGGGGCTAAGCCTAATGTGGAAGAGGCGCTGTGGGCAGGTGTTGTTCTAAAAGTGATGCACACTATTCTGCATGCCGATAAAGATCTTCGTTATCGCTACTTCAGTGTGGTTCAGCAGCAAATTTTTGATCGTTTCTACAAATTTATTGTTCGTGATGAAGAGAACATGCTTTTCATGAAAAACGATTCAGGGTTTGTTGTCCCATTGGTAGATTTTCAAACGAAAGCTAAAAAAACGCGTGATTCCATCATTATTAAGCTTCTGCATAAGCAAGAAAACGTAGCTGAAGAATTGTTTGATCGTATTGGTGTGCGTTTTGTAACAAAGAGCAAACTTGATTCACTTCGTGTTCTGAAGTTCTTAGTCACAAATTATGTTGTGATGATCAACAACATAAAGCCAAGTCGCTCGCAAAATACCTTGGTCGATTTGGGTTTGATGAAAAAACGCACCAACACATTACTCAAGAAAACCTTGCGTGAGGGCTGGGGTGAAGAGAAGTATTTGGCGGAACTTTCTCAGTTGGTTGATAGTTGTGCTCCTGGAGGAGCCACGACAGATCGCAACGCTCATACTTCACAGGAATACCGCGCTATTCATTTTACAGGTCGACAATTAATTAAATACCGCAATCCTTTCATGTCACAATTTAATGAAGTCAGAAAATCTGCCATGAAGGATAAAGAGCAACCTTTGGCGAAAGAGTTGCTAGCGCTTGATACATCGCCCATCTCACGTGATGTGCGCTTCTTTTATCCATTTGAAGTTCAGATTGCGGATGAGCAGAGTCATCAACAGAACACGCAAGGTGAAGCCAGCCATCAAGAGTACAAGCGCTCTCAAGTGAAGTCGGCAATGAAGCGAATCTTTAAGCCGCTCATGGACTTGAAAGGTCTAAGCTAGATTTTTTTCCAAGAATAATTTCATACGCTGGTTAACGAACTCAGGAAAGTCGACCTGGGGAACGTGTGAGCCTTCCTTAACAATATAAAGTTCAGAACCCTGCAGCCGTTGCTGGATAAGATGTTGCAAATGGAAGGGGATGACACGATCTTTGTCTCCGCCCATCACAAGTGCAGGAATTTTGAGTTCATCAAGATGGCCAATGATATCGTGTTTTTGCATTTCCGAGAAAAGTTGTAAAAAAAGATCAGAGCCTAGTTGTGCCAAGCGATTCATATAAACTTCGATATAGTCACGACTGACTTGTTTTTTATTAAAACCTTGAGAGTGGATGAGCTCAAGAGTCAGCGGGTTCATTGCCTGAGTTTTCCAAATGAAATCAAAAAATTCGGTGTATCTCTTTTTGATTTCTTCTGCAGCAGGGAGAATGAATTCCATGAAGTTAGTATCGAACATCACTCCCTTTACCGGAAGAACTGTTCCAGACAAAAGACACATAGCTGAAATGGATTCTGGATAGCGACGTGCGTATTCAAGAGTGACGTTGACGCCCATGCTGTGGCCTATTGCCGCAACAGTTTTAATTTTAAGATGTGCTAAGAGCTCATTGATATCAAGAGCAATTCTTTCGAAGGTAATGTTTGTTAAATTATCAACGCCGGAGCTTTGAAAATGGCCACGATAATCATGGAAAAGAATTTTGTAGCCGGCATTGTGAAACCATTCGAGTTGATACTTCCAATGCCAGTTGCTGCACAATAGGCCATAGTTGAACAGGACAACTTTTTCATGCTCAGTCTTGTAATCAATTGGGAAATTTGTCGTGTAAAAAATTTGTTCGCCATCAGATGTCTTGAGAAAGTTGGAGTGAAGTTGCATTTCAGAGCTACTTGGTTTTCGGATTAAGAAGTTGAATCACATTTATAATGGGTGCTTCACTTGCAACCAAGGCTTTGAGTTTTTTATCAAGAACTTGTTTTTTGCTCAGGATTTCTTCAAACTTTGATTCAACAATTTTAAATTCAACATCACCAATTTGTAGAATATCGCTGTGTTTAACTTTACGCGGTTTAGTGGCTCTTTTTCCATTAAGTAGCCAAAATTCTAATTTAGGGTGAGGTTGTACTTGTATAAAATCAGGAAATACCTCCACCATAAAAGCAAATGAAGTAGGGAGGCCTTCAGGAGAAATGTCGCCTTGCGGATAACCGAGATAAACTTGATTTTTATGAAAGCGCCATGAACCTTTAAACTCAGGGTCAGCGCATTTGGTTATATCTATTTCAATCATTCTTAGATTGTATCTAAAATTTTCTGATCACGGGCGAGCTTAAGTAGTATGGGATCGATTTTTCCGGGTTGTTCGCGCATGAGTTGTTGAACGTCGCGGTACACTTTTTCTAAAATATGAGAATGTTTGTGGAAATCTGCCACACGTCGACGCGTAACGACTCCTGACTGGTCTACTCCGAAGAGATCACCTTCACCGCGATTTTGCAGATCGGCCTCAGCAATTTCGAATCCGTCGATGGTTTTCTCCATAACTTCCAAGCGACTCATGGCTTCAGGACCTAGCTCTTGATCGAGAACTAAAAAGCAGAAACCAGGTTTATCACCACGACCCACACGACCTCTGAGCTGATGAAGTGAGCTGAGACCAAAGCGCTCGGGATGATAGACACACATAAAGGCTGCGTTGGGAACATTGATGCCAACTTCGATCACACTTGTCGCGATCAATACCTGAATTCTACCTTCGGTGAACGCTTGGACTGTCGCTTCTTTTTCTTCAGCTTTCATTTTTCCATGGAGCATAGCAAGTTTGATGCCTGGAAAAGTGGCTTGGTATTTCTTAAATGACTCTGTCACGTTTTGCAGATCCATCGTTTCAGATTCTTCGATAGCAGGAAATACAAAGTAGCCTTGATCACCCATCTTGAGACGTTGAATAATGAAATCGATGTATTTGGGATAATTCGCCTTTGCAACTAATCGGGTCTTGATGCCTTTTCGACCAGCAGGCATGGCCTTGATGGTAGTGAAATCAAGATCACCATATTGTGCCAAAGAGAGAGTGCGAGGAATAGGAGTGGCCGACATAATGAGACAATGAGTGCCGGCTCCTTTGGCTGTAAGTTGTAAACGTTGCTCAACTCCAAACTTATGCTGTTCATCAATAATCGCCAGACCCAGATCTTTAAATTTTACGCTTTCTTGAAACAAAGAGTGGGTACCGATCACGAAATTGGTTTCGCCTGAAATCATCGCAAGCGAGAGT
>JBIKNE010000248.1:0-4261 GCA_044358855.1 Bacteriovoracaceae bacterium
TTGACCATCAAGTTGTAACTTCCAGCCGCCATCAGTTGTGATACTGGTTTCGCCTGAAACGTTGGTGCCTTTGTAGCCATAGAGGAAGCGGGCCGACTGGTTAGCACCTACCACTGAGTTACCAAAGTCTTGTGAAGTGAGCGCCACTTGGCTTGAAAGTTCTTTGAAAGCAAAGCGAGAGACTTCGGTTTTAAATTTGAAGGTTTTGTTATCGAAATCAAATCCGATGGTCTCCATGTAAAACATCGGAGTGCCTTCATCAATTCCGCCAATTCGACGAGAAAGAATGTTGTTATTCGGGATGGCCTGCTGAGCGCGAACATAAAACTCATTCCAACGAAATTCTTCTGTCACACCCGCAAAAGCGGTATTCCAGACTAAGAGGGGAGAATTGAATTGGTTTTGATTAATGGCACCGACTTCAAAACGAGTAAATGAAAGGGGAGTATAAACTAATCCACCTTCCCATAAGTTCACTGCCTGGTTAGGCTCATATTCGGCCGTGAGACCTGTTGCTTTATTGGTACCATTTTCAAAGTTACCCAAAAGGCGCACATGATAATAGAGGTCGTCAGCGAGAGCATCTTTGATTTGAAGACCAGCATCAATACTCAAGACTCGCGCCTTGATATTGTCGCTTTCTACATAGTCCCCACTCATACCAAGGGAGTATTTGACGCTATCAAGCTTCAACTCCACACCCTGGGCGTGAGATACAACTCCAACTAAAACTAGTGCTAGCACTCGTTTCACGCAGTAACCCCTTTTATAAACAAGCTAGATTCTGCAAGCCGAATACCAAACTAAGAGGCCTACAGAGTCTTAACCGGGCCTTAAAAAGCGTGGACTTAAGAGGGGCCAAAGCTGTCACCCGATAAAAAAAGTGTCTAAATTTTATACACCCGTTTTTTCTCAATCACTAAACTCTGTGCACCGATAAGTTCTTATGACTAAGCCCTTAATTCGCGTCTGTGACATTTTTAAGACCTACAATCAGCAGAAAGTGCTGCAAGGTCCTTCCTTTGAGATCCTGCCTGGCACCTTTACTACGCTTCTTGGTGCGAACGGTTCAGGCAAAAGCACACTTCTCAGACTCATTGCAGGCTCTGAATTTCCAGATGGGGGAGAAGTCTATTTCAAAGATGAGTTGGCGCACGGCTGGAAGATGAAAAATAAGCAAGACATGTTCTACATTAATGAGAACATTCAAATTGAATCCAGTTTGCCGATGAATGAATTTGCTAAGAATTTTTCGAAGCTATTTCCACGCTGGCATCAAGAGTTTTTTGAGCAGATGGTGAAGGATCGCAAGATTGATTTAAAAAGAAATTACCATCAATACTCACGCGGTCAAAAGATGCAACTTAATCTGATGATGGCGTTGGCGGCCTGCCCGGAAGTATTGCTTCTCGATGAAATCACTTCAGTGATGGATGTTTACGCCCGTCGCTATTTCTTAGGTGTGCTTCATCGCTACTGCCAGTCAGGCAAAACCGTGGTGATGACCACTAATATTATTTCAGAACTCCAGTTTTATACGACGCATTTGCTGCTACTTCAAAACGGGAAAATGAAACTCAATGGCCCTTTGGATGAAGTGCGCGGTGGTTTTGTAAAGTTGCGTTTCATGCAAGGCTCGACAGATCCCTTACTCCAGCGAACAGATTTACGTTGGGCAGGGGTCAATGGTGATGGTTCGGAAAATTATTTACTTAACCGTCAAACGGCCGATGGTTTGCATATTGCCGATCATGTGATTGATCGTCGAGAAATCACTTTAGAAGATATTTTCATTTATCACTACGGTGATCAAGAAGAGGTCGAAAATGCGCACGCTGCTTAATCTCTTTTTCGTCCCATATTTGCGCTTCTTGATGAAGTTTCACTTTTATGCCTTTTGTGTTGCAGGTCTTGCTTTCATGTTAAGAGTGGAAGAACTTTTAATGGTTCTGCCTTTTTTGTATTTCTTCGGACTTTATACCACCAGTAATCGTCATCAGTTTAAAGACAATATTTCTTGGATGCTGGCGAGTTTTAATAAAAAAACTCTGATCACTTATCACATCATGGCCCAATCCATGGTGCTGTTATTGCAGCTTGTGCTCACCAGTCTTGTCATGGTCGTCTATGTCGTCACCCTCTCAGTTTTGATGCCTGAATCAAGTGACCAGATCTTGCCCGACATGGCCTCGATGGGGCCGGGAAAAAATGTTATCGCTAAATCACTTTCAAGTCAGTCTACTACCAAAGACTATCTAGCGATCCTCTGTGCCGGTGTTTTCTTTTTGATTACCATGTTTTCGCCGGTCTCTTTAAAAGATTATTTGCGCCAAATGGAAGAGCAAGGCTCTAAGTGGAGTCATAAAAAGAAAATGCTAGCGATGGGAGCTTATGCTCTCGCCTTGAGTCTGTTTATCTACGTCAAACCCGATCAATGGCTTATCCCGCTCTTATCATTAATTTTGATAGGTGAGCTCTATTATGTAGTATGGATTTCTACTCGCGCTTTTGTGCTCTTTCATGAGCAACATCATCGTAGAGGCCTCGTCGTCGCCTCATTGATGGTACTGGTCACATCGGGCATGATCTATCGCCACTCATTAAATGAATTCCGTCATGGTGCCAGTGCTGAGGTGAAATTAGCCGAATTAAAATTCTTAGGGGCGATGGCACCGGCGATGACCTCGGAGGAATTTGTCGCTCTGGCACGAGAAATTAAAGAGCCTCGCGTGATTGCCCAGATGGTCGGCGATAAACGTTTTGGGCATTTGATACCCAGTTCTGAAATTGAGCGCTGGGTGCTGGATGCTAAAGAGTTAGCAGTGGCGATTCGCTTAATTGAAGAAGTTTCAACGGATCAGCTCACTTGGCTCAATCAAGACAAACACTGGCAAAAACTTGAAGCGCTATTTAGTGAACTCCATGGCCGCAATCCCGCTTCCGCTGCCTGGCAAGCTCGCCGCCTGGAGAATCATCTGGTGAGTAAGAAGTTTAAACTGCGTGAAACGGAGTTTTCAAAGCGTGGTGCGCTGGAACAATACGTCTCTATCTTGTGGTGGAAAAAATACGAGCCACAAAAACTCGCAACGATTGATAAGTCAGCAGTCAAACCGACACTGGGAACCATGTATGGCGATATTAGTTTTGTGGATCGTGCGCCCGCCTCAGGCCGCTAGATCTTCTTTGGCCTCTTGGCGCAATAACTCTAAAGCTTCGGCATGAAGTTGAGAGATGCGACCTTCCGAGAGGCCGACTTCATTGGCTATAACAGATAAAGGTGCATCTTCAAAATAGCGCTTCTCGAGTACCAAACGATGGAGCGATGGGAGAGCACACATGAGTTCTCTGACTTCATCTTGAGTTTCCACCAAATGATAGACAGAATCTGTTTCGCTCCCCATCCCCAAATCACCCTCTTGGTAGGCGCGCAGTGATTCGTGTTCATCGTATTGGCGTATCCGATCAAGCTCACGAGATTTGAAGGGGAGGATCTTCGCTATCTCTTGACGGGTAGGATGTCTCCCTAAGTTTTGTTCTAAATTGTCATGGGCCTTGCGATAGATTTTTTGCTTCTTTCTCTCTGAGCGGCTCATCCAATCTTGTCTTCTGAGCTCATCAATAATTTCTCCGCGAATACGAAATTCAGCGTAGGTCTTAAATTGCACATCTTTTTTATGATTGAATTTCTTAGCGGCATCCATCAAACCTATCATGCCGACAATAAAGAGGTCTTCAAAATCCAACACCTGATGGGAGCGATGAGAAAAATGCCGGGCCCAGTAGCGGACGGTAGGGATGTATTCGTTAATATCGATCGGTTTGATTTTGCGGCCCATGTAACGGCAGTTTAGGGCGGAAATTTTAGCTACAAAAAAACGGGCACTTATATAAGTGCCCGTCAGCTTAAAGAGATTAAAATGCCAAGTCTAGGAGTCGCTTAAACCGCTTCCGCCCACATCTGTGCGTCTTCTTGGGCCTGGGGTGAGTTGAGATACTCGACGTACTCAGGAAGCTCTAGGATCTCGTCACGAAAGATAGCCACTCGCCAGTTGGCCTCGTCTTGCACCATCTTCTTTGAATTCGGATCAAGAATCTGCGAGCGGAGAATCCAAGAAAGATCATCCCAGCGATCAGTCGCTTCTAGACGAAGAATCTTTTTATTTTTCATGAGATAGTAGTGCGGTTTGCCCATGGTCACCCTCCTGGTGGTTTGCTTAGCTGAAGTCATCCGTAACCCCTGCCTCTTAATCGTCACATGAGG
>JBIKNE010000249.1:0-4258 GCA_044358855.1 Bacteriovoracaceae bacterium
TGGAGCTGCTTCTAAGATATATAAAGTGGCAGGTCCCTGCTGAGTCAAAGTATCCAAGGTTGAACGAACTAAGCGCTCAATCGCCTTGTGTGGATCACTCTCTTCCGCTAAAACTTTATCTGCCCCTGCTAAACCTGAATCCAGTACACGCACGAGCAATGTCTGCATAATTGACTCTTTATTGCGGAAATACTGATAGAGCGAGCCCACACTCACGCCGGCCACTTTTGCAATCAAGTTCGTGTTAAGTCCCTCCGCTCCCTCTTTACTTAAAATGCGAGTAGTGGCCTTTAAAATGACCTCAAAAGTCTCTCTGGAACGCTCCTGTTTAGGTGCCTTCCCCTTAATATCATTCGGTTTTTTAGTGGGCATCACGATCTCCTCGATTAACACGAGTTTCGAAATATGAGCTTTTGCTCGATTATTAACTCAGAACAACGAGGAGGTTGTCCATGGATTTGGTAGCAGAACTTGGTCTCGGGAAATTTATCTTCACTCAGTGGATGAGTAATCTTGTTCGTTACTTCATAGCAGCAGGTACGGGTTGGTTCGTTATTAGTTTTGCTTTTAGAAATTATCTTCAAACGAGAAGACATGCTCCCACTCCTGCCAAAAAATCTGATGTAAAAAGAGAAATATTTCATTCAGTAAAAAGTGGCATCATTTTTTTAATTCCTACTCTGCTACTCGTTACGGTGGGAAAAGATCTCTCATTAAATCGAATCTACTGGGATATTGAGCAGTATAGTCTTACCTGGTACTTTGCTAGTTATGTGGTGCTATTTTTATGGCATGACACTTGGTTTTATTGGACTCATCGACTTATGCATCATCCGAAACTCTATAAAAAGTTTCATGTGATTCATCATCAATCCGTTTATCCTACTCCCTGGGCCGCACTTTCATTTAACGTGAGTGAAGCCGTTGTCGAATCTCTGGTATTCATCATTGCTGTTATGGTTCTTCCATTTCATTGGAGTGTTCTGCCTCTGTTTAATGTCGTGAGTATTCTGCTGAATGTTCATGGCCATCTTGGGCATGATATTTTTAGTCGCTCAACGCTCGAGAAAGCACCATTCAAATGGTTCAACCATCCTTCGACTCATGGACAACACCATCTTAAGCATCAAGGGAATTTTTCTTTGTATTTGGTATTCTGGGATAAATTGATGGGAACGTGGATAGGTCATATAGAAAAAAAGAACCCTCGCCTAAGCGAGGGTTCTCTTAACTATAAGTAGGCCTGAGAACAAATTAACGGCAGCGACGGAACTGAAGTTGGTAGATGATGCCAGAGCTAATGTCGGCTGAGTCAACAGTCGCGATCGCATCTGAGCGACGATCAGAGTTCGTCAGCATCATTGAAGCGTTGATACGAAGGTTGGTTTGAGCACCACACGCTGACCATACAAGTGAAGTAACGAGAAGATCATTTTCAATTAAGTAATCAGTGTTCTGAGAGCCTACGAAAGTGCGCTGAGAAACTGGGCCGCGCTGGTTGGCGAAGAAGTATTCAGCAGTGAAACGAGCCGTTGCTGAACGACTAGGAAGGCCAACGAAACCGCGGTAATCAACTGCTACGATTGAAACGGCGTAGCCATTAGGAACAGTAACCGGGATGGCGATGTTACAGCTCTTACGATCAATTGTTTTACCAACACCAGGCCCCGCTTCTGCGAGGAACTGATCAAACAAAATCGAGAGTTGTGAGTTGTCTGGTGAAAGTGTTGCCGAAACTGTTCCTTGTGGACAGCCGTTACCACCAGTGCTTGGGTAACCGAGTTGTAAACCTTGAGCGAAAGCTCCCGCTGAAACTGTAAGAGCTGCGATCAAAGCGATTTTCTTAAACATGTTTATCTCCTTGCAGGTTGGATTGCATCTGGACTCTATGTCCGTTGCTTGAACCCACCATATCCATCGGCAAAATATTTCGTGAAGGGGGTAAATGCATGGGCCTCGTGTTTGTCGCCCAGGTGGTTTTTTGCAAAAAACCAGGTGGTCGAGAGTTTTGTTGCAACAACAGTTAAGTGGTTTTCAAATTATTTCGTGATCGATACAAGTTGATCAGCCGATGAAACTCTAATTAGGAGATCACATGCGACGTTTAACTCTTGCCTCTCTATTAACTCTTCTCTCTCTCAGTGCTGAAGCCCAACAATTGCGCTTCAATAGTTTTGCGCACGGAGGGACAGGATGTCCTAGTAACACAGTAGCATTCTCACCGACTCCTGATGGTCAATCGGTATCAGTCCTCTTTGATGTCTTTAACGTACAAGTACCTCAACATGATGGAAGTAATGACAATGAATCACCCGGTATTGGTAGAAGTCCTCGTCGCCGTAATGATGCCAGCATTCAGCATCGCGTTTGCCATCTGGCTTTTAACGTAGAATTGCCTGATGGCGAAATGGTAGAGGCGATTGAAGTCTCTATCTTTAACCGAGGCGCCACTATACTTGATCCTGGTGTGCGTGCTTCACTTCACACCTCATATATTGGTCACGCCGGAATGGGTGTGAATCAAACCGGTCCACAAAACGCTAAACTAATTGAGAAAAAGATCTGGGGCGCGCAAGGTCGCTTTGCTCCAGCAATTAACGAAGATTGGACGAGCACTCCCAAAACTGCCATTCCTGTTCGCTCAGGTTGTGCACGCCAAGGTGATAGATCAGTGCGCTTTCAACTCAAAAACCAGTTAGAAGTTGAGATCTTGGGCGGAGACCTGACTAAGTCAGGGTTACTCACTATGGATTCAAGTGATGTGAACGCATCGATGAAATTTCGCGTATTAACCCGTAAATGTGGGGGCACTTTGCCACCAGGACGCGTAGTAAGACGGGTGGTTAGTCGTTAATCAGGGCCAGCTTGGCCCTGCTCTTAAAACATCGTCTTACTTGAAAGATTGACCTATTCCCATGGCGAGAGGGTTATTGATAACCAGGATGTAGGGGGAAAAAACCTTGCAAACTGAAACTCAACAATCTGTCTCAACACCCATCGCTGCTTTACGCAGCTTGGTGCAAGACTACCTGGCCCGTCATCCTCGTATGACAATCCAGGCACTCGCCCAGCGCTCTCAGGTTCCAGTCACTTCTTTGCGCCGTTTGTTGGTAGAAGAATCAAAATCAGAAGTCGCTCCTCATACGGCGTTGAACTTGTGCTCATATATCTTGCGTGAAAAGCGCGTTGGCATTCTCTTAAAGAGCTTGCCACTAGAGTTGGCAGAGTTTTTAGAAAAGCACTTCGGTGCCTTTGTGTTTCAAGGTGCAGATGAGCGCGTGTTCTCGGTTGATTTAAACGAAGTATTGAAGGATCGCATGAGCTACTTCATTTACAAACTTGCGGCGAATAGTGCGGGCACTTCTTGGGTTGAAGTAGCCGAGCTCTTTGGCTCAACTGGCAAACGCAAGACAGAAGAACTTCTCAACATGAATGTCTTGGTACTCGATGGAGAAAAAATCAAGGCGATTCATCAAGACTTCAGCCTTGATCTCAATACTGCTTCATCTCATTTACCTGAACTCGTTAAATTCTACCGTCCAGAATCTGTTGGTCGTGGTTTGAACCTGATGTACTCGTTAAGTGAATCACTTAATGAACAGGCCATCCAAAAAATTAAAGATATTCAGCGTGATGCGGTGAAGGCCACTCACGCTGTAATGACTCAAAAAGAAAACCAAGGTCATATTCCATATTTCACACTCAATATGTGCGAGACATTTTTGTCTGAGCCACAAGGGGCCCTCCAATGAAAAATCTTCTTATCCTCATCGCTTTTGTGATTAGCTTTAAAGCTCTCGCCTTGGATCGCGCAAGTGCCGATCGCTTGTTGCAGCAGCGCCAACTCTCTCTTCAACAGATGGAGCGCAGTGGTGCTCGCCTGCTTCTTGGCGAAGTGACAGGAGCAGGCTTTGTACTTCCAGCCGATCGTGTGCAAGTTGTCTTCGTACGTGGCGAAGCTATTCTTCGCAAAGAAATCGAATCAATGGATTTCAGCCCAGCAACTGGAAGCCTGAAAGATCTCTCAAGCTTCCGTGTGCGTGGCATGTATTTCACTAAAGAAGATGTGCGCGGCGCGATTGTTAAATAACGCATAACCTATTGGCCGTTGCGATTCTGAATTACGCTTGCTAATCTTTGAATGTGGAAAAATGAAGAGGTGGTAAGGAGCTCTGAACTCCTTACCTAAATCCTCCTCAAGACATTCTTAAAATTACAGCAAGCTGTAACAAAAGAATGACAATAGTAAGAACCCTCA
>JBIKNE010000250.1:0-4225 GCA_044358855.1 Bacteriovoracaceae bacterium
GAAGTTCCATCAGAGGCAATCGCTTCGAGACCATCAAAAATAATCCTAAAATCTGCACCGTAGCTTGGGGTGATCTTTTTGAATTTCATTTCCCATGGAACTTCTAATTCTTTAGCAATTTTATTGGCATGATTGCTTAATATCTCTGGAGTGAGATTGCGCGTCACTTTCCACCAAATGAAAAATGAGGCAATTCCTATGAGAACCCAAATAATTACGAGAAATGGAACAATCTTTTTCACAATGTACAATCTCTTATTGGCACTAGAGCCGTTGTAGTGGGGCAAACTTCACCATGAAGCGCTTTTTAACCCCATCCTTAAATTTAATTAGAATTTTTTCATCACTTCCCATTCCTTCAGACTCAACTACCAAACCTTCCCCATAGAGGGCATGGAGCACTTTAGAGCCAGAAGCATATTGTGAATTGACCTTGGGAGCAGCTGGACGCTGCTGATGAGTTCTCTCAACATGAAAGACCGCACCTTCATCATAATCTGGGTGCTCATCAAAGCTTTCTTGAAAGCGAGAAGCTCCACCTGCTGAGGAGCCAGATGTTCCCTGAAAACTCCACTCAATATGTGTCTTAGGGATTTCATTGATGAACTGACTCGGTCCATTGAATTTCAAACTACCCCAGAGCATACGTCCTTGCGCAAATGTGACAGTAAGTCCTTTCATGGCACGAGTCATCGCCACATAAAAAAGACGGCGCTCTTCTTCAATGGCTGTTCCGCCCCTCTCGATACTTTTAAAAGAAGGAAACACATTCTCTTCGGCACCAGAGACAAAAACGTATTCGTATTCGAGGCCCTTTGAACCGTGAGCTGTCATGAGTGAAACAGTCGCCGACTTATCAACTTCTACTTCCGAGTCGAGAGTTATTGTTTCCAAAAACCCAGTTAGCCCAGGAGCCTCCTGATTCTGTTCGTATTGCTTAAGAGCAGTTGAAAGTTCCTGCAAGTTTTCTAAGCGTGCTGCCCCCTCGTGGGTGCGATCAGCTTTCAGAAATTCTAAGTATCCTGAGTCATGGAGAAGTTTATCGTAAGAGTAAGAAGGAAGATGACCGGTGCCGCCTTCCAAGGCCTGAACTTCTTGAATTAAGCCAACTAAACTACCTAAGCTACTCATCACTTTGGCAGAAAGACCGACATGGCGATACTCAGTCGGACTCTCAACCACTTGTTCGACTAATTCATACAAAGATAAATTGGAAGCGACTGCTTGGTCTTCTAGTTTACGTAAGCTGGTAGCACCAATGCCACGTGCAGGAGTGTTGATAATACGAGTAAAAGCGAGTGAGTCTTTTGGATTCACCACCACTCGCATATAGCAGAGCATGTCTTTAACTTCTTTTCTATCGTAGAACTTGATACCCGCCACAATATGGTACGGTATGCGTTCTCTCCGAAGCGCATCTTCTAAAGCTCGCGATTGACTATTGTTGCGATAGATAATGGCAATCTCGCTACCCTGAACACCTTTCTTCATCAGTGCTTTCAATTGGCCTGCGATATAGTCACTCTCTATTTTTTCATCACGGCACTCAACTATATCGATCGGATCACCCTCGGGGTTATCTGTCCAAAGTACTTTACCTTTACGTTCTTGATTATTGGCAATCACTCGAGCAGCGGCATCGATAATTTTTTTCGATGAGCGATAATTCTGTTCGAGCTTGATGATTTTGGCGCTAGGGAAAATCTTTTCGAAATCGAGAATGTTACGAATGTCCGCTCCACGCCAAGAATAGATCGATTGATCCTCATCACCCACAACACAGACGTTGCCGTGACTGGCCCCCAGCTGGCAGATCATTTGAAATTGAGCGCGGTTGGTATCTTGATACTCGTCAACCATGACATACTGAAAACGGCGCTGATACTTCGTTCGAACTTCCGGGTAATGATGAAAGAGTTGAAGTATGCCCGTAATCAAACCACCAAAATCGACGGCATTCGAACGATGAAGTTCCGCCTCATAATCTAGGAACAAATCCCATAGGCGTGGATCATCGGCTAATAGTTGGGCCTCTTGATCGAGTCCTGAGCCGGGGAACCAGCCAAGATTTTTTACGTTATCTACGTAGTAGGCCAACGTATTGGGAGAAATATCTTTTTGATTAATCCCTTTACGACCTAATACCGTTTTAGCGACAGAATTGGTTTCGCCATCATCAAAAATAGTGAAATGCTTCGAGAGACCAAGATGAGTTGATTCACTTCTAAGGACTCGTGCGCAAAATGAGTGAAAAGTTGTAACTTGAAAAGTACCTATATCAAATGTTGTGACTTGTGAGAGGCGCTCTCTCATTTCACGAGCGGCTTTATTCGAAAATGTGACAGCTAAAATTTGATAAGGACTCACCTGCTTCTCTTCGAGAAGCCATTGTATCCGCGCAATCAAAGTGCGTGTTTTGCCTGAACCAGCTCCCGCTAGAATCATCACTGGGCCATCCGTAGTGCGGACAGCTTCCTGCTGAGCTGGGTTCAGATGCTTAAGATCCATCTACTCTACCGTCACACTCTTCGCAAGATTGCGGGGCTTATCAATGTCTGTGCCCTTAAGTAGAGCAATGTGATAGCTCAAAAGTTGCAACACAACGTTGACCATGATGGGCGCCAAATTTGGCAAGCCGTTGAAGTCGAGTTCATAGACCATATCACTTACAGCTTTAAGCTCTGAATGGCCTTTAGGACCAATCGCAAAGATCAAACCACGACGGGCCTTTACTTCTTCAACATTGGAGAGCGCTTTATCAAAAAGTTCTGGGCCTAAGAGAGCAATGTTCACCATATTGTCATCAATCAAAGCGATCGGTCCGTGCTTTAACTCACCCGCGGCGTAGCCTTCCGCATGAACATAAGCGATCTCTTTTAATTTCAATGCGCCCTCAAGAGCGATCGGGAAATAAACACCGCGACCGGTAAAAATGAAGCCTTTCTTTTGATAGAGCTTTTCCGCAATCGCTTTAATAGTTTGAGCATCTTCGCAAATAGCTGCGACACGATCAGAAAGAACTTTGATTTCTTGATAGACATCAACGCTCATGAGTTTTCCGGCATAGCCCATCGACATCAAATAACCTGTGAGTACTTGCTGCGTGAACGCCTTAGTACTTGCCACTCCAATTTCCATTCCTGCATGGATCAAAAAATTCTCGTCACACTGACGGAATAGAGTTGAGCCTTCCGTATTTACAACAGAAAACGTTTTGAGACCTTTCTCGTGACAAAGCTCTTGGCAAGCCAAAGTATCGGCCGTCTCACCTGATTGAGAAATAAAGAGACCTACTTCATCTTTTTTAAGATTTGGTTCGCGATAACGGAACTCGCTAGCGATTTCAACATTACAACGGATGCGATTAAATTTTTCGAAGAAGTTTTTAATAACAAGACCTGCGTGCCAAGCCGTACCACAGGCGGTGATATGGAAGAAGCTAGGTTCTTTACCTTTAAGACCATTATAAACTGATTGCCCCTGACCCTTAATCGCCCAAGCAGCGAGTTTTTCCATTAAGGCCGGTTGCTCGTGGATCTCTTTGAGCATGAAGTGCTCGTAGTGACCTTTTGTCGTGGCATCAATTGAAATGGCGTTGGCCTGTCCACGAAAGCGAGTGGAAGGAGTGAGATCGAGTTCGAAGAATTCAATTTGTGCTTTAGTCTCTGTAATTGTTCCGCGGCCGATGACACTGTCTTGCGGGAAGAAAATGTCAGGAGCGAATCCTACGAGCGCAAAAGGATCTGACGAGAAGAACACTTCACGATTTGTAAGATTAATCCCGCAGACCATCGGTGCCGAACGTTTCACGCAATAGAGCTGATCGGTGGCTTTTTCCATAATCACAAAAGCCGAATTGCCATGAATGGTATTGAAGGCCCGTGCAATCGCCTTAAGTGTACTGCCTTCTGTCTTGGCAAACTTAGTTAGCAAAACAAGAAAGACCTCAGAGTCCGTTTGAGATTTAAAAACCCAACCTTCGGCTTGAAGTTCTTTTTTGAGTACAGAGGCGTTTTCGATAATACCGTTATGGACAACAGCATATTCTTCATTCCCGTGTGGGTGAGCATTGTCGTTATTGACCGCACCATGAGTGGCCCAACGAGTATGACCGATACCTACTTGTGACGTTGGATTTGTCTGCGCCAAAAGGCCACGCAAATTATCCAGCTTCCCTTCTTTCTTCAAGATTTCGAGTTTGCCTCCAAGCTTGAGACAAATACCG
>JBIKNE010000251.1:0-4203 GCA_044358855.1 Bacteriovoracaceae bacterium
CATTAGGCCACACGCCTCAGACTTTCTCATTCCGGTATTGAGCAATACGATAAACAAGGGAAGATAGTGATTAGACCTGTTAGCCTCAAGAAACGTTGATACTTCGTGATTGTTCCAAAACAAAATTTCTCTCTTATCCTGCTTAATAGGGTCGATTTGTTTGAATGGATTACTGTGAAGATAGGCCTGCTTTACTGCAAAATTGAAAAGAACTTTTAACTGCACCAATACGTTGTTTGATCGTGAAGGCGAAACACCCGACTTAGAAAGGTTTAGCCGGACTTCCTCACCATGAAACACTCGCACCTGCTTAAGCTTCATGTCTCCAATTACAGGCTTAATATGAACCCTATATGTAGAAATATATGACTCAAGAGTTCTTCTAGCACGATCTTGTCTAGAGGCGAGGTATCTCTCAAACAATTCATCCGTAGTGATTTTATCATTCAAGTCGAAACTACCAACACCGCACCTTTCTCTCTCTGAAAGCTTGTGAGCTTTCCAATCTCTTGCATCCGTTTTTCTTCTAAACCAAGGACTCACGTGACACTTGCCTGATACAACGATCTTTTCTCTAAACTTATTTCCTGATTTTCTTTTTACGGTTTCCATATAGCCCCCATAGGTTGAGAGCTGATAGACCTAGGTGACACTTGCAAAATATTTGAATGTAAAAGAGCGAGTCTTACATTGTTCATATACAAGCAGGTCGTCACGGAGGCCATATCGGTCAAACTTTAGTAAAGAAATTACGTACCGAACCATCAAAGGTATCGAATTCAGCCGATCTTATTGAGTGATCGAGTTCAATCTCCCTTATGCTCTCAAGCACCGTTGCGAGCATTTCAGTTAACTTGTTTGAAGGGACTTCCACTAAATCACGACCCAGGAGCTCATCTCGAATCTTTTGAGCTATTTCGATAAGCCCAGTTAATCGATTTTCAATGCCAAACTGATATGAGGCAACAACTTCTCTCACCCTAAAGCCCTGCAAAATGCCTAAAATTTCCTTGGCTTCTCGCTCCCATTTTATGAGGGTAGGCTTAGAGACACTTAACTCCTGAGCAATTGAGTCATAGCTTTTGCCGTGTAATGCCCTTAGCTCATAGAAACGACTTTTAAGATCATCCTTAACCTCTAGCTTCATTTAATTCCTCACCGATAAATTGTTTAAGATCATTTTTGAAATTGTCTAATATTTTAAAGCTCTCGGGTATTGGTTGAAGATACCTCTCATAGGTCTTGCTGAAATTGTTACTGGCACCAAGTTGCTTCCTAGCTAGAAATAATCCGTCTTGCTTAATGCTATCTATTAGAGCGTTATAGGCCTTTGGAGAACCGGTTGAGGGCGGTGCTACCATTCTCATTAAGCGAATTGAACGGAATGGATTCACTGACAAGAGAGAGGGAATTTGGTCTAGCTGAATAATCGTGACGCTATTCTTTTTCTCTCTAATCTCGAATCGAACCAATGAGTCGGGTTTATGCTTGGGTGATTTGTCATAAACGAGAATTTGATTTGTTCCCCTGCCAAAGTAACAACCTGTTGGTTTGCTGCCTGAGAATTTCTGAGAACTGATCTTGTGGCGAACATCCAAATATTTAAACAAGTCACAGTAGCTTCCATCAATGTCGCTCTTGTAATCAATCCGCTTGATAGTTAGCAATTCGGGCCTTGCCACTTGTTCAATAATTGTAAGCATGGCTTTAAGGTTTTTGAAGTCGGAGGGATTCAATTCAATCCTAAGCAAGGGAATTTTTGAATGATTGGGTTGTGTCTTAAGCACTAAAAAACCCCCGCTAGCCAAGCTGAATCGTTTAGCGTCAGCATAGTAGCGGTCAGTTAATCTAGAAGATGCACTGAATAGATCATTCGGAATTGGTCTTAATGACTCAGGTGAATCACCAGAAAGATATAATTTATCAAGCATACTAAGCCTCTACTGTTGAACTTGAGTGTTATACGAAGACTTAGAGGTTAATATTGGTTTGATCTCCAATACATTGTAGGGATGCCGTGAATTGCCTGAGTCTTCGACACGAAGCTCAAATGGCATGTTTTTTAATCTCTCTTCAATTGTAAGGCTAAATAATTGCGGCTTATCAAGTAGGCCAAGTGGCAGTTTTTCCTTCATTGAAGCTTTCAGGAATGTAAAAATGGCTGACTTGGGTTTATATGAACTTGGAAGATTAAATGTTCTTGTGATATCTCCAAAATCAGAACTGAATATGATTGTAATTCCAGTTCGGTCATATTGGTCACGTTGAGTTGCACGAACGCGTACTAAAATAGCTTGAATAAGCATGTTATATCCTTTTGTCTGGTGCGAACTGAATTGCCGTTCCTCGCACCAGATGATTCCAGGGGACTCGTAATTGAGTCCCTTTTTATTTTGCTAAGCTTGTTTTACTTGTTCTGATAATTGCCCCAAGGTCTTCAATTGAGAGCCTGACACATTTTCCGAATCGATAGGTTGCGATTTGGTTTTGTAGAATCCATTTTCTTATAAGTGACGTTGAAACATTCAAATGATTGCTTGCTTGCTCAACAGAGAGAAACTTGCTTTCTGTGCTTGTGTCTTTAAGTTCGTTAATTGATTCTGCTACCTCTAAAAACAATTCATTCATTCTTAATTCAGTGTCCACAATTCCTCCTGTTGTTATGATTTGCCAAAGATATTCGATCGAGAGACTCGGTATCAAGGTTGCGGAAGGGGTTTTTACAACACAACGAGTTGTGCCGATGGATTTATAGTAACTTACAAGAGAAAAACAGAAGATCTGACATTGATCTCTGGATAATAAATAAGTGCAGTAAATAAAAAAAATCCAAAGCAAAAACAGGAGTTTTGGCCTGCACATAAACATTAAATTTTATAAGAAAAAAAAATGCTTACATTTGATGCCCTTTTTACTTTTCTGGTTAAGCGGTTCCATTTCGGTGCAAAAGATTGAGGCAATAGGTAGCAAGTTGTCGCCAAGGCCTAACAGCGAGTTTTAGTAATTTCATTCGTAGAATATCCCTAATACTAATTTTTGACTGATTGCTTTAAGTAGAGGGGCAGAGTCAAAGAATGAATCTCTTCAACTCCGCCATTTTTTAAAAACCAAGACAGTGATTAATTGATTGTGGCAATACCGATACTGGGTCCGGCCGCAAGCATGCCCTCTCATTTGTCCAATCCCATTTCATTTCATCGCACAGGGCCCTTCCATATTCATGACTGAGGGGTGATCCAAGAACGACCCAGTTTGCTCCTGAGCAATTTGCAAAATCAGTGATGAGTTTACTCTGTTTGTTAAGTAGAGCCTCTTGAAGATTCATGGAGAATGAGCGAGCAAAATATTTTCCTAAATTAAAATCTAATTCGCTGCCAGCATTTTGATTAAGGATGGTGCAGTCCGCACCTCTCATCTGTTGCAGGAAATGATAGTAGTACATGGCATTGTGCGCCCCGGAAACATAGGGGTAGTAGAATCCTCTTCCGCAATTTTCTTTTTCGGTTAGCGAGTGAATAGGCGGATCTATTTTGGCTACCGGTAGATATTGATAAAAGGGCAGTAGTTCAATAAACAATAGAAGGCCCCACAAAATAACAATTAGCTTTGATTTTTTTTCCGATTGCACCTGAGCAAGTACATTCTTTAAAAATAGCCCAGACATTAAAATAATCGCAAAAGCGATACCAATGGCAGCACGGTTGGGAACTCGAATTTGCGGAATGAGTTTATGCAAAAATAACGATCCGCTCATCCCGGTCATCGGCCAATTAGGTGGGAGCGCCAACCAAAATGAAATTAAGCCAAAAACGAATAGTGCTAGAACAATGAAGCGATCATTCGACTGCCAAAAAATCTTTTGAGATGGAAGTAACCAGATCGCCGCAAATAGAAATGTTAGCCATAGAATCCAGCGAATACCGTTAGCGCGCTCATGAGAGTTGCTACCTTGATACTTAGCTTGTTTGAGAGAGTGTGCGATGCCCTCTTTAATAAAATTGAGATCATTTTCACCGTTGCTAATATCACCAGAAAAAAGATCAATCGGATTTAAAGAGAAAACATCCAAAAACGGGTGATACTCCTGGGTGGTCTCACCAGTGATGGGATAAATTTGGGTCACCTTCTGGTTTTTTGGGGACACGGGAAACGATAAGGAGAATCCCAACCAAAGAGCAGCTGGAATAAGGGCTAACACAATTC
>JBIKNE010000252.1:0-4199 GCA_044358855.1 Bacteriovoracaceae bacterium
CATTTTTTTAGAAACTTTTTTAAGATACTGATCACCTAAGAAAACTTGTACCAGGCATTCAGCGGCACCAGTCTTCGCCATTTTAGCAAAGAGGCCACCTTCAATTGCCAAGGCCTCATTGCGAGTCTTGCGTGCCCCTTGTTGCATACTTTCGACGGCCGCTACAGGTGCCGGGTAGTGAGGACCCGCCATGCCTGCGACAAAAGCTTTTGAGCCTTCAAAGCTCATCATACTTTCGATCTTATCGAGTTTAATCGGAGAAGTTTTCAGCGCGCGGCGAGCTTTCCAATTGATATCACCTTTGATGGCGCGCGATAGGAAAATCATGGCAGCTTCGAGTGTTTTTGCATCATCGACCACACCATCGACGGCACCAAATTTCAAGGCATCTTCCATCTTGTAGTATTTTGCCGATGTCACCCACTCAATGGCATTATCCGCTCCAATCAAACGTGGCAGACGTACGGTGCCGCCCCAGCCAGGAATGATGCCGAGTTTTGTTTCTGGAAGTCCGACTTGTGCCTTGGTTCCACAAATTCGGTAATCCATGGCAAGAGCAATCTCAAAACCACCACCCAAAGCAAATCCATTGATCGCCGCTACTGTTGGATAAGGCAAGTCTTCAAAGCCTGAGAAGGTTTTGTTGATTTCAATCAGCCATGAGCGCATCTCGTCTTCAGATTTTAAAAAATGTTGTAAGAACTCAGTAATGTCGGCACCAAAAATAAATCCATCTTTGGCGGAACTAAAAATCAAGCCTTGAATGCCAGATTGTTTTTTTACGACATCCAAAACTTCCGCTAACTCTTTTAGAGCAGTGGCATTGAATACGTTGGCGGATTGATCTTTCAAATCGAAGATCACGTTGATGAGATTATCCGTTGTCTTTTCGACCCGGAATGCCTGTCCTTGGTACATACTGACTCCTTAAGAGAGTGAAAATGAAACCATTGTAGCGCAAACTTCCCCTCGAGAGTGAGGGGAAGTGCAACATGAGTGAATCAGTCGAGAAATCAGGCGTTACTTAAGAAGAGCGGCAATGTCTTGTTGGATTTTTTCTGGCTTGTCGGTGGGAGCATAACGCTTCACCACTTGGCCTTGTGGATCGACTAGGAATTTAGTGAAATTCCACTTAATCGCCTCAGTTCCAAGGAATCCTGGCTTTTCACCTTTGAGAAATTTGTACAAAGGATGAGCATTGTCACCATTCACATCAACTTTGGCGAACATTGGGAAAGTCACATTGTAGGTGAGTGAGCAGAAATTCTTGATCTCGTTCTCGTCACCTGGCTCTTGGGCACCGAATTGGTTACAAGGAAAACCCAAGACTGCGACTTTATCGCCCAACTCTTTGGCGAGCACTTCGAGGCCTTCGTACTGGGGGGTAAAGCCACATTTACTAGCGACGTTAACTACTAATAGGTATTTTCCCTTGTATTGTGAGAGGGAAACGTCCTGACCGGCGATATTTTTGGCACTAAACTCGTGAACACTCGACATAAGAGACTCCTTTTTTCACCTCTCATCATGCTAAAATCCGTCTATGAGCACAAGACGAAATTCCAGACCACGGCGCTGTCCAAAATGCCGCATCCATCAGATGTACTGCTTCTGCTCGCACCTCACGCCCTTTGATATCGAGACGCGCATCTCACTTATCGTTCATATCCGTGAGATGAAGCTCACCAGTAATACCGCGCAATTTATTCAACAGATGTTGCCCAATAACACTCATTTCGACATACGGGGGCAACTTAACGCTGTGTTCGATCCCAAGGTTGTGACTGAACGTCCGGGCCGTGCGCTGTTTCTGTATCCTGATGAAAAGGCCCAAGAACTTAATGATGCGTTTAAAATAAATAACCCAGGCCCCTATCATCTCATCATTCCCGATGGAAATTGGACGCAAGCGCGTAAAGTGCATCTGCGCGAAGAGGGGATTAAAGATCTTCCTACTGTGAAATTACCGGCAGGAATTATCGGCGAGTACCAATTAAGAAAAGCACCGCAACCGAGTTACGTATCTACCTTTGAGGCCTGTGCTCATGCGCTCGGCGTGCTTGAAGGTCCTGAGGTACGTGATCGAATGATGAAATTCTTCCGCGTGTTTGTGAAGTCTGTCATGCATTCAAGAAATCGTTTTCATGACGAGTTGGAGTTAGAAGAATGAATCGTCTACCGCGTGAGGAAGTTCATTTTACTTTTTCTCGAAGCTCCGGTGCAGGCGGGCAGAACGTGAATAAGGTGAATTCGAAAGCCACCCTTCACTGGAATATCACGCAGACAAAGATTCCTTGGGATGTCATGGAGCGCTTTCGCGCGCGCTATGCAGGATTCATTACGCAAGACAATGAAGTCCAGATTACCTCTCAGGAGCATCGGCAGCAAAAAGACAATGTAGAAGACTGTTTTGAGCGTTTAGAGCGCATGCTTGAGAATGTCTGGCGCGCGCCGAAGAAGCGAAAACCCACCAAACCAACTCGCAGTTCAGTTGAGAAGCGCTTGAAGGGCAAAAAAATTGATTCTGATAAAAAGAAGATGCGCGGAAAAGTAAACTAAGGCCAAAAGGTGTCAGTCACCTTCTGGCCTATCGTTGACTACTTAAAGAAGGCGAACATTTCTTTCCAAGCAGCATCGGCCGCTGTTTTATTGTAAGCAACAGGAATTTTAAATTTCTTACCGACTTCTGTCGCTTTCGGATTAGTAAAAGCGTGAGTGGCATTTTTGTAATTCACAACTTTATAATTTGCTTTGATCGCCTTCATCTCTTTCTCAAATGCGGCACGCTCTGTCGCTGGTACCATCGGGTCAGCTAAACCATTCAAGGCCAAAATTTTTGCTTTAATAGTAGTTTGTGGCAATGTTGAGGCAAGACCTCCGTGAAAGCTCACGACTCCTGCAATATCAGCACCCGTGCGGGCAAGATTCAAAGCTTGTGTTCCGCCAAAACAGAATCCAATAACATAAACTTTTTTGGCGTCGACATGAGGATCAAGTTTTGCCATTTCAACAAAGCGGCCTAAGCGTTCAATACCCATTTGTGGATTTTGATAAAACGGTGTGGCGAGAGCTTGAGCTTCCGGGGGAGTTTCAACCACTTTAGTATCGCCAAACAAATCTACGGCGAGCGTGGCAAAACCTGCGGCATTTAAAAGATCAGAGCGGTTTTGCATAAACTCATTGCGGCCCCACCATTCATGAACAATCACAATCAAGGGAACTTGGCCTGTAAACTTTTTTGGGAGCTTGATTTCGCCAGTAAAGTTCTGACCATTAATTTGATAAGAAATCACGGGTGAGTATTTTGCTTTCAAGCTTTCTTTTTTATGGGCACAAGAAGAGGATACCAACGCCAAAAAGGCGAGACTCATAATAAGTTTCATTGGAACTCCTTAGTTAGTGATTGGAGTTTATTGTAGAGTAATTTTGGGATTTGTCTTGAGGCAAAACGAGGACAAGGTTAGCTTGCGGTGCAGAAAAGGCCAAAAAGTGAGTGACACCTTTTGGCCTTGGAAATTTAGAGTTCAATTAATCCGGGGAATGCAAAGTCCATACGTCTTTTATAATCAAGCCCTGAACCATTGTTCTGCATATGATGATTAAAACGGTTTGCCAGAGAATCATCTTTTGTTTGGATGATAACTAAGGCCTTGTCTGATTCAATCATAGTTGAACGAAAGCGATTAAATGTTTTATCACCACGGATGACTGAGACGAATTGACCTGTTGCCGCCTCAACATCTGACATCATGCCTTGCTCTCCGTTGCGAACGAAATAGAAGCTATCGTTATAGTTCATAGCATCGGTATTGGCCTTGCAAACATAAATTCGCTTAGATGAAGTGACATCAAATTTCTTGGGGCCTTCACGTCTGAATGCATCCAGAATCGTCGGAGTGATATGGCGAGCTGGTATTTCAGATGACACGATTTTTGGAGTTATCATCAAACACTTAATCACGCGAGCTTGGTAACTTACGCGGAAGCGGTCAAAGCTATAGCGTGTTGAAACGGTGTTATCTACACGTTTGAACTGACCAAGTGCTCGATCATTATTATCTGCAGAGAAATACTCATTACGGTAGCCGCCACTCACACCGTAATCTGCTCCCAGCGAAACAATCTTATGGAAACTTAGACCAGCGTGAACGTTCCATCCACGGTGAAAGAAGTCTGATTCACGGTATCCAGTAGAACGT
>JBIKNE010000253.1:0-4195 GCA_044358855.1 Bacteriovoracaceae bacterium
TCGGTCATACTCAAGAAAAATTGAGGGATTGTAGTTTTTTTCCAGAATGCCGAAAGATATTCATAGCTTATGAGTGAATCACCTTGAAGCGCCTGATTTTGGTGCTACTGATTTTGGCCATCCCTACTGTTGGTGCCTATTTGGCGATCACGACCTTGCCTTATTATACCTATGACAAACTCATTAAAGGTCAGTGGTCTCATGACCTCTATCGTCTCAAAACTTGGGATGCAAAACTCATGACTCCAAATGAAATGCGAGGAAGTGTCGCTGCTAAACAAGAATTTGCCGGTCTTTGGCATGAGTTTCATTTGAGAGATGCGGTGGTTTCATTACCTACCGGTCATCCCATGTTTCGCACGATACCAATTCTTCAAACGAATCAGGCCACTGAAGATGTGAGTATTGGTGTGCTCTTTCAAGGCCCCTCAGGTCGAGATATCTCACGTCTTTATCTTCTTAAGAGTAATTCATGGAGTGATCAGTACAACGCTCAAAGGCTCTTTAAGCTGCCCTTAGTAAAAAGAGAGTTGATAAAAAAATCCTCGATGGAAGTATGGAATGATTTGTTCACCAAGAATATTGTAGGCTGGGATTTGCCATGGCAAGAGATGGTTTACAATCTTTATCTCTTGCATTTGCGTTCGACGATGTTGCCTGCCAATTTTGTAGCTTACGGAAAACTTGAAAGAGAAGGTATGGCCTATATTGAAATGCCTTCTAAAAACAAAGACTATCGCACCGAGATTGTTTTTAAATTTGAAGACGGACTTTTGCTTTCCTATCTTTTAGTGAGTGAGATTAGTAATGCCGATTCTGATGATTTGCGTACGCGTTTTTTAAAAGGCATCGACTTTCGCGTCTCAGATCCGGCACTGGCACCTCTGATCTATCGTGAATTTAAGCAGCTCAGTTATAATCGCCAAATTGATCAGGAAGGGATGCTTTATCTTTTATCTGCCTGGTCGCACGAAACTTACAATGTCGAAATGCTCAAAGAGATGATCTATTTCCTAGAAAGAAATCCACAAAATATTTCTCATCTCAAGCCTTTGTACAAATATGCTTTTAAACGTTACAAAAAAACATTTACCACACGTGATATCGGCCTAGATAGCGATGAACCAGAAATTCGTCTGCAACGTGAGATAGAACTGGAAGCTCTTGATGAAATCCTTCGTCTTCAGCAAAAACCCAAAACTCCTGCCAAGCCTCAGGTTATAACACCCAAAGAACGGATGGATGAATTTTTGCGAAAAGCACGCGAGAGTAAGACGAAAACCCAAAAGAAAAAACGCGACAAGCTGATCGTACACTAAGCGAAATTTTTAAGTCCCGATTTAATGACTTGAGTTAACTTCTCTTTTAGTGGCTCACTCAAACTTGCGATCAATTCTTTTTTCGATTCATCCATATATGAGCCACGCTTGATCTCGATTTGAATATTGTTGGTGCGGAAACGATCAACAAAGGTCGTCACATATCCGCCAATATACGGATCATTAACGGCGACTTCGAAGCCCTGACTTTTTAAGGCCTCAGCAAACCAATTGATATAGCTCGGCTCACAAGTCTTCCCACGCTGATCACTGACACAAAAATCTGCTCGATGAGTTTTCTGATGAGGATTCTGCTTCATATGATAAGCGGTCGGTGCCGATGGCATGCTATGGAGATCGATGACAGGAACAGGTCGCTTTAAACTGCGCTCGAGATCACGAATGAGAGAAGCATAAACTTCAAAAAACGGTCGATGGTAACGCTGGATGAAATGTTCAGTTTCTTCAGGAGTAGCATCTCGACTTATCAGCTTTACGCCTTGGGTATTTTCTTTCCAAAACATCACACAATTTTCTTCCGCACGATTCAGGTCAACGCAGACTCGGTGCACGTGAGCAACCAAGACTCCAATGCCCGCTTCTTGCAATGCTTTAATATCCACCAGCGCATCCACTCGATAATCCACATCCTCACGCATCGTGGCCAAATCGGCGCAAAGGTAAGGTAGAAATTCCTGCGGTACTTCTTCACCTGAGTGGGGAATCGAGACGATGCCAATTGCTCGCTCCGCCAAGGGGGGATGATAGGTAAATAGTGGGTTTTTGGCAGGGGCGTCAGTTTGGAACATGCGTAAATTTTACCATTAAATCGACTCAGACGTCTATCACCGTCTAGGCGAGAGGATGGCCTTGGACTACACTCAAGGCCTTCCTAAAGAGGTTTGTATGAAATTTCCCGGCCGTCGTAAAACCAAGCACTATTTTCCAGTGACTGAGCGAGCGCGTGAGTCTTTCAGTGAAGAGTTGCAGCGTCAGGGTAGTGTGTACGTGGTAGGTATTGATCAATTACTCGTCGACATTGAAATTCCTGTGACGGAAGAATTTTTGATGCAACATGATTTTGCGAAAGGCCAATCCATGGTGATTGACGATCAGTTGGCAGAATCAATTTATGCTCAGTTTAAAGACCAAGGCCTCATTAAGGGCGAGTATCCTGGTGGAGCGGTTGGGAACACGCTACATAATTTTTCAGTTCTTTCAGATGCTCCTTCAGTTGCACTTGGCGCTATTAATAAACAGATTCAAGTCGGCGACTACGCTTTCAAATATATTTGTAACACCAGTTCAAAAGTGAATTTAAGTTATTTGCAACCCAGTGATCGTCCCATGGGACGCGCGCTGACTTTTGTGACCCCCGATGCCGAACGCACATTCGCCATCTCTAAGGGCTGTATGAATAGCCTTAAGCCTGAAAGTATTCCGGCGGACGTGATTGAAGGTGCAGCGGCGCTTTTACTATCCGCTTATGTTTTTCGTGATCCGACAGCACCCATTTATCAAGCAACTCTGCATGCCGCCGAGATTGCCAAAAAAGCCGGTGTACCAGTTGTCCTGTCGCTAGGCTCATCGGGATTAGTTGCTGATCAAAAAGAAACTCTCATTCCTTTCTTGCGTGAATATGCCAACGTACTGGCGATGAATCGCTCGGAAGCTTTCGAACTCAACGGAATTGAAGACCCATTACTTTCGGCCGAACAGCTGCTTGATTGGGTCGACATGGTGTTGCTCACTGTTGGTGCCAAAGGGCTCTACCTTGCCAGCTGGTGTGATGAAGACAAACTTCGCCACACCAAAGATCCGCTGCATTCAAAATCAATTCCAGAATACAACATGTGGGAATATTCACGTGGCATGCATCGTGCACGCTGTAAAAATCCTCTGAAAATTTATACGCACATTAATCCATTTATGGGCGGTCCATTAGTTATTAAAAATACTAATGGTGCAGGTGATGCGGCACTGGCAGCCGTGCTTCACGATATCTCTGCTAATCTTTATCACCGTCAGGCGGTGCCTAATTCACCTAAACATGATGGTAGCTATTTGACATACTCTTCACTTGGTCAAATCTCTAAATATGCCAATCGTGTGAGCTTTGAGGTGCTTTCGCAAAATTCTCCACGTCTGGCACGAGGACTTCCCGAGCGTGAGGATAGTCTTGAAGAAGCCTACTGGGCGAAGTAGTGAAAGATAAATTCCGTGAGGCCTTATTTAATGAAATTAAAGGCTCGCTGTTTGAGTACTTGACCGCTCTTGAGATCGCGCGATTAAATAATCGTGAACTCGATTTTCTCAAGAATCTGCCCGAACATTATCAGCAGGTACTCGAGCAACAAGACCATATGACCCGTCAGCTCTATCCGGAGTTAGTGCAATATATGCCTCTCTGGGCAAAAACCACCGCCCATGAATTTCTCAAAACACATAAAGAAGCTTGGCACAAGATCACTCTGACTGGGCAGTTGATTCATACCGATGCAGGCGATGAGCAAGGAGCAGCGGACTTTATTCTTCAGGGAGTAACGAATCATGGTGTGAGTTTGAAGTTGAATAAGAAGGCCGGCTCGGTCAATACCAAATCCGGAGGTATTAAAAGTTTTTTTACTACCTATTTCCCTACTCAGCTTAGTGAGACGCTGCAAAATAAATTTAATCAATTAGTGGATGCAGAATTCTCGGTGGTGCGTTTTGAATTAATGGAGATGGCGGGACTTCAAACTGAGGCGTCATGGGTGGAGTGGCGCAAGGCCGGATTGTCGGAACTCCCCGGGGAATTACCTAATGATATGCGTGAACGTCTCCATGCTTTTTATGCACGAGTCTCACTCGAACTCAGAAGTCATTTAGAGAAAATA